>JASBZN010000007.1 GCA_029983435.1 Urinicoccus sp.
ATAATCCCTATACTTAAGCAAAAGATAGTTTGTAGACCCATAATAGCAACAACGATAACTAAAATCAAAGGAATCATCATATAGGCAGGAACTCCGTCCCGAACTTGTTGTAATAGAGCCAGGGCATCTGGACGTTCCACAGCCAAAAAGTCTAAAGTCTTTTGAGGAATATTCGCATAGGCTTCTGCTCCAGAAGCAGCATGAGTTGGCAAGCTAGATGAAGCTGCATAGAATAAAGCAATTGCAACTATTAAACTTAATACAGCCCATAATCCTTGATGGCGAATACGATCAATGATTTCAACCTTTTGAATCCCAGAACTCACAACAGTGGTGTCTGAAATAAGACCTAAGTTATCTCCAAAACAAGCTCCACCAGTTACAGCACAAACGGTAAGTATAACATTTCCCCCTACAATATGGTTTAACCATAAAAAGATGGGAGCACAAGCAGCAAAAGTTCCCCAGCTTGTTCCTGTTGCGACGGATAAAACCCCTGTTACAAATAAGCTCAAGGGTGCAATAATACGGGCACTAATCCCAACTTTTAGAGCAGCATTCACAATTGCAGCGCCAACGCCTGTGGACATGAAAACTCCTGCCATAGCATAAGCCAACATCAAGATAAAAAAGACAACTTCAATTTCTTGTACACTTTCTACAGCAATATCCACGATTTCTGACGGTTTAATTCCTTCTGTAATGAGGGCAATTAAGCCTGCATATAAAAAGGCTAGAGGACCTGCAAGTAACATATCAAATCCCTCTAGTTCGCCAGCTTGATTATAACCTTTTCCTGCTAACAGTAACCAGGCTAGGACTGCCACAGGACTAAATTTTAAAATAGTTTTTAAAACTTTCACAAATACCTCCAAGATGATTAAAATCTTTCTACAAAATTTACTATTTACCTCTAGTAAGTAGTAGCATCTTCATCATTTTATTTTTTTCTCAAAACTACATGCTTAAAAGCAATCGTACCCTTTATTATAAAAGTAAATTTGTCTTCTTTCAAGGAAAAACAGGGAAAATAAAAATTTTTACTGTTCATTTTGCTTGTTTCCCTACAGTTTTCCCCTTGACAACAAAAATATATTCTGCTTATTTTTCAAATTTATACCTATTATATAGACAGATAAAAAGAATCTTCTGACAAATCCCTCTCTCTTTTTAACAACCTTCTTCTTAGTACCATCTTCTTAAAATGATATTTAGACTCCCCTAAAAAAATTGGTCTCTTCAAATCCTTCTTGAATTTGCTTTAATGCCTCACTAACATCTGACATATCTCCTACAATGGCCAAAATAATAAAGTTTTGCGGACAAGATCCTCGAACATCGCCTACCTCTACTCCAGAAGCTTTTTCTGCAATATCGGCTGCACAAAGCATTTCAATCACCTTCCCTTGGACTAAACCCAAGGCTCCAGGTTTTTTCTTTTCAAAAGATAAACCGCTCCGTTTTTCAATAATCTCCAAGGTTGCCTCTGAGGGTCCTTTAATTAAACGAATATCCATTATTTTCTCCTTCTAGATTTTTCCATCTTTTTATAAACGACGAAAGCTCTCGTCTTTATAGGCTTCGTTGCGAATACTTGCCCTAATTTGAGTCTTTAAATTCTCCACATCTTTTGGCAAATCCCCCGCTAAAGATAAGTAGTTTGACGCGTGATTGGACCTGAAAACACTAGGTCCCTTTCCATGATAATGGTCTAAAAAAACATAAATTTCTTCCAAGGCTTCATCTGGACCAGCTGGCTTAAACTCCCCTTTTTTATAGGATTCTAAAAGTTCCGACCCTTCATCCAACATAAGTGTTAAGTAAGAGACATATTCTGGATTCATTTGGCTAATCACCTCTGCTGTCTCTTTTGCGTAAGAAATACTCTTTCCAGCTCCTGCCAAGCCTGTTATTAGAGTAACACTTTGAAAAATCCCCACTTCATGAAGTTTGGCTGCCGCTTTTATATAATCCTCTGCCTCCATATTTTTCTTAATCTTTTTTAAAAGTTCATTGGAGCCCGTCTCTAAACCTAAATAAACAATTCCTAGGCCAGCTTCTTTTAGCTTTTTCAATTCTTCCAGGCTTTTTCGATTTATATCCAGGGCCGTTGCATAAATTCCTATTCGTTTACAAAGGGGAAATAAGTCTTTTAACTTAGTCATAAGCCGCAAAAGCCGGTCTGTCGAAAGACAAAGCGCGTCCCCATCGGCTATAAAAATTTTTTCATAGTCCTGAAAAGCTTGAGCTTCTTCTTCTAATTCTCGGAAAAGGTCTTTTTCCTCCTTGATGTGGAAGTGATCTTCCTTATACATCCCACAAAAAGTACAGGTGTTGTTGCTACAGCCCACTGTGGCCTGAACAATTAAGGATCGCCATTCAGATGGCGGACGATATACTTTTCCCTCATAGGTCAGCATGGTGGTTTCCTTTCTTTTAAAGTTCCTTTAAATTCTTCATAGATAAGTCAATAATACCAGAAGAATGGGTTAAGGCCCCACTGGAAATATAGTCAATCTTAAGTGTTTTTAAATCGGCAATCTTTTCCGCTGTAACATTTCCAGAAACTTCAATAAAAGATCTTCCATCAATTATTTCAATGGCCTTTTCCATAGTTTGGTGGTCCATGTTATCCAACATAATAATACTTGCCTTATTTTCCACTGCTTCCTTCACCATGTCCAAATTTTCTGTTTCCACAATAATGGTTCGAATATAAGGCGCATACGCTCTTGCTTTTAAAATCGCTTCCTTAACCCCTCCAGCTGCCTGGATGTGGTTATCTTTTAACATAATAACATCCGATAAGTTGGTGCGGTGGTTTTTTCCCCCGCCAACTCTTACGGCATATTTTTGTAAAAGGCGAAGGCCCGGAGTCGTTTTGCGAGTGTCTAAAACAGCGATATTACTTCCTGCTAGTTGGTCCACAATCTTTCGAGTATAGGAAGCAACGGCACACATTCTTTGGAGAAAATTTAAGGCCGTCCGCTCTCCTGTTAAAATAGGACGAACATCTCCCTGGATTTTTGCCAGGAGGTCTCCCGCTTTAAAAGAGTCCCCTTCTTTTAAAAACCACTTTACTTTCACTTGGTCATCTAAGATTTGAAAAACCCGCTCAAAGACATATTGACCACACAAAATGCCATCTTCCTTGGCCAAAAGATCTACACTCACTTCTTGATCTTCTTCGTAGATGGCATTGGTAGAAAGATCTTCTGTTATAATATCTTCATCTAAAGCCCCTTGAATACAGGTGTCAACTTTTTTTAAATTATAATTTTCTAAACGATACATATGCCCCTCATCTTATAAGTTATTTGCTTCAATTCTTTCTCTTAAACCCGCATGATTCGCTGCAAGAAACTCTTGCCAATCTCGAACTTTTGGTAAATTTTTACTTCTGGGATTAATAAGACCTTCCCCTAATTTAATGTCTTCAGCCACCACTTGGGCAAAAACCATAGACTCTAAGAGAGAATTACTGGCCAAGCGGTTTTTCCCATGGACCCCATTGCAAGAACACTCGCCAATGGCATAAAGGCCTTGAATGGAACTTCGGCTTTTTTGGTTTACATGGATTCCCCCCATATGGTAATGTTGCCCTGGTACAATGGGAATAAGGTCCTGACAAAGGTCCAATCCCCGGTCTTTACACATGGCATAGATATAGGGAAAGCGAGTCTTTACCACTTTGGAATCCAAATGCCTTAAAGACAAGTAGACATGGTCGGTTTTTTCCCTTTTCATTTCCGCGAAAATAGCTGCAGAAACAAGATCTCTCGGCTTTAACTCATCAGTAAATCGCTGTCCTTGATGGTTTAAAAGATGGGCCCCTTCTCCTCGTAAAGCCTCTGTTAAAAGACGCTTCCGCCCATCTTTCTCCCTATGAAAAAGAGTCGTTGGATGGATTTGAATGTAGTCCAAATGTTCCATTTCTGCCTGGTAATTTCTTAAAATCCCCAGAGCATCTCCAGTAATATGACGAAAGTTGGTTGAATTTTCGTACAAGCCCCCTATGCCACCTGTAGCTAAAACAGTAGCTCGTCCGTAGACAGGATGGATGTTTTCTTGGGTAAAAGAATCTTCATTGAAGTGAAGATACACTCCTTGGCAAGTTTGCTCCTCTATAATTAAATCCACCATTTCCGTCTCTTCCATCACTTGGATATTTCCCCGACTTTTTACTTGTCGGACCAGCCCCTCAACGATAGCCTTGCCTGTTTCATCCTTGCAATGGACAATCCGCCTCTTCCGGTGACCCCCCTCCTTGGTATAGGAGAGTTCTTTTCCTTGACGGTCAAAATCCACACCATAAGTTAAGAGTTCCCTTAAAACACCTCTAGACCGGCGGATCATGGTCCTTACCGACTCTTTTCTGTTTTTATAGTGTCCGGCCTTTAGGGTATCTTCCATAAAGCAGTCAAAATCTGCATCCTCTTTTAAGACACACATTCCCCCTTGAGCCAGGTAGGAATTACAATCCTTCATTCCCTTTTTCGTCACCATTAAAATCGACAGAGAAGAGTCTAAAGCTAAGGCACAGAACAGACCTGCTGCTCCTGTGCCTACAATAATCACGTCATATTCACTTCTTAATTTTGATTTTTTCTTTTTTTGTATTTCCTCTTGTTGATTCATTTATTCTGCCAGCTCTAGCATCCTCTTCAAAGGCACACTGGCCTTTTCCATTGTTTCTTCATCTAAAAATACTTCGTTTAAATCATCTCGCAAACAATCCCGTAATTTTTCTAAGGTGAGTTTTTTCATATCTTCACAAGTTTGCTTTAAATCAGTGAAATAAAACTTCTTATCTGGGGAATCTTTTTGAAGTTGGTAGAGAATTCCCCTTTCTGTACCAATAATAAATTCTTGGCAATCCGATTCTCTTGCTGTCTTAAGAATTCCACTGGTAGAACCGATGTAATCTGCCAATGGATAGCAAGACGGATTGCTTTCTGGGTGGATTAAAACCAAGGCATTTGGGTGATCTTTCTTGGCTTTTTCAAGAACTTCTTTGGAAAATTCTTCATGAACTGGGCAGTAACCATCATGAATAATGATATTTTTTTCAGATAAAGAATCCTCTAAACGACTTTTTATAAAATAGCCCAAATTTTTATCTGGACAGAGCAAAATGTTTTTGGCCTGAATTTTTTTTACAATTTTTACCGCATTCGATGAAGTTACGCAAACATCTGAATGGGCCTTTGTTTCCGCCGTTGAATTGATATAAGTAACAACATAAAGGTCCTCATATTGCTTTTTGTATTCTTCAATGTCACTCCCATGAATCATGTCTGCCATAGGACAAAAAGCATTTTTTTCTACTAAGAAAACTCTTTTGTCTGGGTTTAAAAGTTTGGCACTTTCCCCCATAAACTTAACCCCACAAAAAACAATCCGGTCTTTATTACTAGCTACTGCTTTTTTTGCTAAGGCATAAGAATCTCCTACAAAGTCAGCTACATCTTGCAAGTCTCCATCCACGTAATAGTGAGCTAAAATTAACGCATTTTTCTTTAATTTTAGCTCTTCTATTTCTTGGACTATTTCTTCTTTATTCATTTCACACCCTCATTCATTTCCTATTCTGTTACAGAAGACGATTACTTAAAGATTAAAATTTATTTTACTGTAAGAGCCCCTATCTGTCAAACCCTTTCCTTAGGCAATTGGTCTAAATCCAAATACAAAAGAATAGGCGTATGGTCTTGGCGACTTCCAGAGTCAATCATCTTAGACTCCACTACAAAGTCTTTAATTCGCTCACTGACTAAAAAATAGTCGATTCTCCAACCAGAATTATTAATCTTACTGGTTTTTACCCTTTGAGCCCACCAAGTATACGCCCCTTCCACGTCCCCGTAGATATAGCGGAAAGTATCTACAAAGCCACGGTCCAAAAGCTTAGTAAAACCAAGTCTTTCTTCATCCGTAAAACCTGCCGATTCATGATTCGCATCTGGATTTTTTAAGTCAATTTCCTTGTGGGCAACATTAAAGTCTCCTGTCGCAATGACAGGCTTTATCTTGTCCAATTCCTCCAAATAATCCCCATATTTTTCATCCCAAACTTGCCTGTCACCTAACCGAGCCAAGCCATTTCCAGCATTGGGTGTATAAACTTGTGTTAAAAAGAACTTCTCAAATTCCAAAGTAATGATTCGCCCTTCAAAATCCATATTCCCAGGTGCGCCAATACTTGGAAAAGTCGCTTCCACATTTAAATTCTTTTTATAAAAACTGATGGTTCCTGCATAGCCCTTCCGCGCAGGCTCCACAGAAGACCTCCACACGTAATTATAATCTGGAAACCATTCTGCTAGAGCTTGAACATGCTTTTTGCTAGGTCCCGTCATAGGAAGCTTCGTCTCCTGAAGAACCAAAACATCTGGGTCCTCCTCTTGCAAACTTCGTAAAACTTCCCTTGAAAGCTTTGCCCTTGCAGAATCACTGGTTAAAGCTGCATTTAAGGAATCAATATTCCAGGATATAAATTTCATCTTTCCTCCTATATAAATTTTCTTATTATCATTATAGCATATACAAACGATCCTCATAATACGGATATTCCTTGATTCTAGTTAGTTTTCTAAATGGTCATCCCCGCGTGTGCGGGTACTTCTGAGGAAGATGCCAATAAAGATTAACGGAACCAGGATCATCCCCGCATGTGCGGGTACTTCGGCGGACTGTACTTGAGGGTCGGAGTCGATTAGGGATCATCCCCGCATGTGCGGGTACTTCTGAGAGACAATCTTTTTTGCCGTTTTTCCGTTAGGATCATCCCCGCGTGTGCGGGTACTTCTGTTAAAGATCCTCTACTTTTTGCCTTTTATTTTTTCAAAAGGCCTTTTTCCATTGATTTGCAATCCTTTGCTTTATTATAGCATATAGAGATTATCTCCGTAGATCCTCTACTTATTTATAACAAAATAACACGTTTTAAGCACAAAAAACCATCCAGCTTTTAAGCAAGATGGTTTTTCATCGGTTCCCTCTTTTCAAAAAAGAGGAGGCTAAAACTCAACAAGAGTAAAAGGCAAGATGCCCAGATGGTCTTTAATTTAAATATTGGAAGTAAAAAACTTCCTAGACCTGCTCCACAAGCAAAGAAAAAAATAATGGAAAAGTAACGGAAGGCCACTTTAAACCGCTTCTTATTTTTAGTCATAAAGTAGAGGCAAAGAGACTCCATCCCACTTCTTAAATTTCCAATACACATGGTACTAGCATAGTTGGAGCCCTTTACCTTACGAAATGTTTGCACCTGCATAGCACAGGAAAAAGAAACCAGGGCATTGGCCAAAACATTAAGGTTTAAAGGAAGAAAGCCTACGGCAAACAAAAGGGCTATTTCAATAACGAGGACCCGTTGCCGCCAATGAAAGTTTTGACTCCCCTGGTGCCTATATTGGACCCATTTACTCAGGGCAACTCCTAGGGCAAAGCTAATTAATGGAATGAAGTACCCTAGGGTAAGCTGATAATTTTTTTCTACTAAATTAACACTTAAAAGAACAATATTTCCCGTTTGGGCATTGGCAAAGACATGTCCCCGCATTAAATAAGTATAGACGTCCTGAAGACCTCCAGACAAGGACAATAGACTTGCATTGATAAATGCTTCAGACATGTTCACCTCTTCTGCCAAACGAGGCCCTCTTCCAGTTTTTACTGACTTCTTCATCCATTAATTCTGGGTGAGGTAGGGGGCAATGTTTCGCACCAATTTTTGAATGGGCATAGACTGAACAACAACCTTCCCAGGTCCCTCAACAACTGTATTGAATAAACCTTCTCCACCAAAGAGGATGTTTTTCATTCCCTCTACTTGCTCAATCGTCATTTCACAAGTACTGTCCATCATAGCCAAGGCTCCTGTATCCATAACTAGCCTTTCATCTACATCTAAAATATATTCCTTTTCATGACCATCAATTTCTAAAAAGACCAGTCCAGGTCCTGTTATTTTTTCCATAATAAAACCTTCTCCACCAAAGAGGCCTGTTCCTAACTTTTTGCGAAAGTGAATAGATAGGTCTACTCCCTTACTAGCACATAAAAAGGCCTTTTTTTGCGCAATAATGGTTTGGCCTTGGGCTAATTCTACAACTTTAATGGACCCTGGGAAGTTGGATGCAAAGACAATTTCACTAGTATCTTCTGCCTTATAAGAACTTAAAAATAAACTTTCACCCGAGAACATTCGCCCTAGCATCTTGCCAACACCACCACCAGAAATGGTGTCTGTTTTAATGTTTCCCTTCATCCAAGACCGGCCTCCCGCTTGACTGATTAGTTCTTCTCCCTTTTCTAATTCAAAACGAACAATGGGTAGGGTTCCCCCTTCAATAAAATATTCCATGACTTGCCTCCTTTAATCTCTCAATCCTTACTTTTCCATTATACACGATTCTTTTTTCCTAAGTAAGTTTTCTTAAAGAGATGAGCTGAATTTTTAAAATCCTAACTATAAAAGTCCTACATCTGATAAAATAAAGAAAAGAAAACTAGAAAGGATTCCTATGTATATTCTTAAAAACATAAAACTTCCCTACAAGGCCCCAGAAAGCGCCTTGCAAGAGAAAATAGATGATCTACTAGGCAGAAAAAATACGCTTTTTAAAATTTTTAAAAAGTCTCTAGATGCCCGAAAAAACATCAGCTATGTCTATCAAGTTTTAGTCGATGGACCCATCCCCAAAAAAACAATGAAACGCTTAAAGACGACTATTCAGGAGTATCATCCTCTTTCTTTAAAAATCGAAAATAAATCTTCCGCTCAAAAGGTAGTCATTGTTGGCACAGGTCCTGCAGGTCTTTTTGCCGGCTACTTCCTAAGCCAAGCAGGCGTAGAAGTCCACCTTATTGAACAAGGGGAAAAAATGGAAGACCGAATCCAAAGTATCCACCGTTTTATAAAAGAAGGAAAATTAAACCCTTCTTCCAACATTCAATTTGGGGAAGGCGGGGCTGGGACTTTTTCTGATGGTAAACTCACCAGCCGGTCTAAGGACAAACGAAGTCGAGAGATTTTTAAAATTTTTGTAGAAAATGGTGCCCCTGAAGAAATTCTCTACGACCAAATGCCCCACATTGGCACGGATATCTTGCGGCAGGTCATTAAAAACATCCGTCATAAAATTGAAGACCAAGGGGGCCACTATCATTTTAAGGAAAAGTTTATCGATTTGGATATTCAAGATGGAAAAATCCAAAGGCTCCTTACCGAGAAAGACTCCTATCAAGCCGACCACTATATTCTAGCTTTGGGCAATTCTTCTCGAGACACATTTAAACTTTTATCCAAATATATCCCCATCCAACAAAAGCCCTTTGCTGTGGGTTTTCGTATTGAACACTTGCGAGAAGATATCAACCTGGCCCAATACAAGATAAAGGACCCCACCCTACCGCAAGCTTCCTATCAGTTAACCTATTATGATAAAGAAAAAGGCATCTCCGTCTATACCTTCTGTATGTGTCCAGGAGGCCATGTCGTTCCTGCTTCCAGTGAAGAAAATCGACTTTGCGTAAATGGCATGAGTTACCACAATCGAAAGGCAGAAAATTCTAATGCGGCCTTAGTGATGGCTATTGACGAAAAAGTCCTAGGTCCTGGACCCTTGGCTGGTATTGCCTTTCAACGTAAAATAGAAGAAGCAGCTTTTGCCCTTGGCGGCGGCAATTATCAAGCCCCTGTTCAACGTTTAGAAGATTTTTTTCAAGGTAAGGTTTCCACCCATTTTGGTAAAGTTCAACCATCTTATAAGCCCTCTACTCAATTTGCCGATTTAAATAGCCTCTATCCTTCAGCCATTACCCAAGGAATCAAGGAAGCTCTCTTAGCCTTCGATAAAAAATTAAAAGGCTTTGCAGACCCAGATGCCCTCCTAACTGGAGTGGAAACGCGAACCTCTTGTCCCCTTCGCCTTTTGCGAGAGGATTACCATAGTCCAGGCTTTCCAAACCTCCATCCCATTGGAGAAGGTGCTGGCTACGCAGGAGGAATTGTCTCTTCGGCTTTAGATGGTTTAAAATGTGCCTTGTCCATCTTAGAAATCTATGAAGATTAAAAAATCCCCTTTTGGGGATTTTTTAATGACCTTTTTCAAAAAGAATCTCTTGGCTATCACTATTAATTTCTTTAATACGCACTAGAGAATAAACCGCAATCCCTGCCTCTTCCAATCGACGGCGCCCTGGTTGGAAAGACTTTTCTACACAAATTCCAACGCCTACCACTTGACCCCCAGCTTGATACACTAAATCCACCAAACCTAAAGATGCCTCTCCATTCGCTAAGAAGTCATCAATAATCAAGACCCGATCCTTTTCTTCTAAATATTGCTTGGATACACAAACCCGAGACGTGGTCCCCTTGGTATAGGAATGGACCTTGGTCTCATAAACCTCGTCTCCTTTCAAAGGCGCACCTTTGGCTTTTTTAGCAAACAACATAGGAACCCTTAGGTGGCTAGCCAAGATAATAGCTGGAGCAATGCCCGATGCTTCAATGGTCAAAATCTTAGTCACTCCCTCTGCCTTAAAGTGGTCATAAAATTCCCGACCAATTTCCTCCATGACCTTGGGGTCAATTTGTTGGTTTAAAAAAGAGTCAATTTTTAAAACACTATTGGGGAAAATAACCCCATCTTTTAAAATTCTTTCTTTTAAATACGACATGTCCACCTCGCACTTTCTTTATTTTTGCCCTTGTTAATAATTCTCTTATTATATCACAAGTTCCCTTCTTGAAAAGCCTTGTAAAAAATCTTTGCCTAGCATGGTATAATAAAAGAAAGGTTTAAAGAGAAAAAGGAGGATTTCATGAAAAAATTAGGTTTCGGTTTAATGCGGCTACCCATTATAGATAATAAAAATGATCAAATTGACCTAGATGCTTTAAAGGAAATGGTGGATGCCTTTCTGGACCAAGGCTTTACCTACTTTGATACTGCTTGGTTTTACCACCAAGAGCAATCTGAAGTAGCTATTGGTCAAGCTTTAGTCGCCCGTCATCCCAGAGAAAGTTTTGTTTTGGCAGATAAACTTCCTGTTGCTCTTTTTCATCCAGAAAATAAATCTCCTGAAGCATTACGAGAAGAAATGGAAAGCTATTTTTCCAAACAACTAGAAAAGACAGGTGCTGGCTACTTTGACTATTATCTCCTTCACTCTCTTGATAAGGAAAAATTTTCCATTGCTAAGACCTATCAAGCCTATGAATTTATCAAAGAAAAAAAGGCGAAAGGTTTGATCAAAGAAATCGGCTTTTCCTTTCATGATACCAGCCCTGTTTTAGAAGAGATTTTAAAGGCCTATCCTGACGTGGATTTTGTCCAATTGCAAATTAACTATCTGGATTGGAACCACGAAAGCATCCAATCGAAAAAAAATTACCAGCTTGTTCGAAAATACGGCAAAAAAATTATCGTCATGGAACCCGTTAAAGGTGGAACCCTATCCCGTCTTCCTGAAACCATGGCCCAAGCCCTTAAAGAAAGAGACCCTGCAGCTTCCCAAGCTTCTTGGGCTCTTGCCTTTGCAGCCAGTCTTGAGGGAGTCTTTATGGTCCTTTCTGGCATGTCTAATATGGACCAACTAAAAGACAATATGGCTCGAATGGAAAACTTTACCCCCCTTTCCCAAAAAGATCAAGACTTTCTTATTGAAGAAGGGGAAAAATTAAAAGCCCGTAAATTTATTGGCTGTACTGAGTGCGAATACTGTCTCGGCAAATGTCCAAAACATATCCCCATTCCCCGCTACTTTACCCTCTATAATTGGGATCACTTGGGTCTTGGTCTTGATCCAAAGGGAAGGTATAAAAAAACCCTTCAAAATCAAACACCTCCAGACCAATGTATCGCTTGTGGTGCTTGTGAAACTATCTGCCCCCAACATCTTGAAATTATTGACCTCCTAAAAAAAGTTGACCAGTATTTTGATAAATAAAAGAAAACGAGTAGACCTTAATATCTACTCGTTTTTTTATTTTAAGCTTGGACACTTTTTTCTAGGCTAATTGCCTTTTGAATTTTGACCCAGGTCCAAACAAGGCCAACTCCTAAAAAGCAAGTGGCCAATTCCAGAAAAGCCCGAAATCGCTCCTATACTAATGGTTTCTTGTCCTTTCCCAATAACATCATAGATTCCATAAGTCATCATCCCCGCCATAATAAGATAGCTCTTCTTATCTAAAAACTTCCAAATTTTTACCTGGTTTTGATCTAGGGAAAAAATTCTTTCCCTATTCTTGTCCACAAGCGGCGAAAAAATTTTAAAGAAAAAGAGAGAAAAGATGATAAAGTTTCCCGGCAAATAAATCAAGGCAGAACTTCCTAAGTTAGAATAAGCTTTTATTCCGATATTACTTACCATCACTCCTGCAAACATCCACAGGATTCCAGCTAGTTTCATCAATTGTCTTTTTTTCATGAACCCTCCTTTAAGATGACACCTTGTCACTTCTTTTTTTTGTTGTATATGACACGCTGTCATTTTTCAAGACATTAAATAAAAAAACTCCCAGTTTCCTGGGAGAAAATAATCTTGTATTTTAAGACTCTTCACTTTTTGTAAATTTTTACTTCTTAAACAAAATTATAAGGAGTTCCAACTCTCAATCGAGGAAAAGATTAGCAAGGAACCGTCTTTTTAATCCTAAGCCCATCTTAAGAAAAATCCTTTAACTCTAGTAAAAATTTGACCGCCTTCTGCTAAAACATATCGTCTTTATTTTTCTTTTTCTAAGAGTTGTTTGGCGAAGTCAATAAGATGGTTGATATCTTCTTGGTTCGGTCTTCCCTTATGGATGCCTTTAAATTGTCCTTTACAATGGAATTCTTCTTGATCTAAAGGAATCCCCTTCTTATCTACTTCTTTTTTTACCTTCCCCCAAGTAGAATTTAACATCGCTGCCGAACCGAAATTTACAATCCGTCCTACCATTTCCTTATCTAAACTTTGAATAAATTCACGAACTTCCGGAGCAATGCTAAAAGCATAATAGGAGTTTCCTAAAAAGAGAATATCTACAGGTTCTGTAATAGGTTCGTCGATGGGTAAAGCTTGGATTCCCAAAGCATCTCCTAAACTTTCTGCCATTTTTTTGGTATTCCCCGTTTGACTATAATAGCGAATTGCAATGTTCATAAAAAACCTCCTGATCCTACTCTAAAGAGCCGCTTCCACTGCTTTTCTTACCTCTTCCATAGAGTGCGTAGGTTCAAAGCGCCCAATCACCTCTCCTTTCCGGTCAACTAAAAACTTTGTAAAATTCCATTGAATATAGGCTTTATCTCCAAAAACCTTGTTGTTTTTTTTGGCAAATTTTTGCAAAGCCATTCCTTTTAAGCCCTTGTCAAAGCCTTCAAAGGGTTTTTCTTTTGCTAAATAGACAAAAAGTGGGTCTGCCTGGTCTCCATTAACATCAATTTTTCCAAACTGAGGAAACTCTGTGCCAAATTTCAGTGTACAAAAAGTATGAATTTCTTCATTTGTATCTGGCGCTTGCTCTGCAAATTGATTACATGGAAAGTCTAAAATTTCAAACCCTTGGTCTCTAAAGTCTTTATACATTTCTTCCAAGGGATCATAGTGGGGAGTGAAACCACATTCTGTCGCTGTATTTACAATCAACAAAACTTTTCCCCTATATTTTTCCAGGCTTACGTCTTTCCCTTCTCTATCTTTTACGGTAAAATCATACACACTTGTCATTTTAATCCACCCTTTCTTTTGTTGCTTTTCTTTAATCATATATAGCCCAATCAAAACTATTTAAAACACATTTGCCCCTTGGCTTGTGGATTCTTCCTCTCTTTTTTCTAAAAAAATAGACCCAGAAGATAGAACCTTTCCCTTCTAGATCTATTTTTTCTTTAACCCCTTCACAAGGACAGGGGCTGGTCTTGTAAAATCTTCAAAAGATCTTCATAGACCATTTTTTTATCCCCTTCATTTAATATTTCATGACGCATGCCTGAATACGTCTTGACCTCGATATTTTTATAGCCAATGTCCCTTAAAAGACGCAAAGATTTTTTCAACCCCTGTGGGCCCTTAGTGATTATATCATCTTTCCCTGTTAGATTATAAATGGGTAGGGATTTATTCCTTCCCCTATATTTAGATTTTTGCGAAAGTTTTTTATTGATTTCTACTAACACTTTTGTGTAAGAAAAGGTGAAATGAAATATCCGCAAGGGATCTTGATATTTTTCCTCTCTATTTTTTTGATCATAAGATATAAAATCCAAAGAATCATCCCCTGTCCCTACTAAATGATTAATGATTCTAGATTTTTCTCGATCGCCTATATAAAAGCATGCCACATTGGCAAAAAAATAAGCTAGGGGAGCCTTAGGATCTGGCGGTGGAGTTCCCGTAAGGACCAATTTATCTATTTTTTTGTCATTTTCTTGCAAAAAGACCCTGGCAATCATGGACCCCATGGAATGTCCCAGCATATAGACGGGACTATTTGGATAGATATTTTTTATATAGTTTGTCAGCTTGACTGTATCGTCTACCAATTCACTTGCTCTTTTCATGCAACCATTGGGATATTGTTCACTTAAAGACTTCCCATGACCCCTGTGGTCGTGGATAAAGACAGCATAACCCTCTTGGTTAAGAAACTCGGCAATATCCGTATAGTTCCCTCCATGCTCGCTCATACCGTGAACAAGTTGGACTACTGCCTTTGGCTCCTCATGGGCAAACTCTCTTACAAAGGTTGAAAATCCATCTTCTCCTGTTAAGTAGTATTCTTTTCTATTCCCAGTTTCTTTTACATCCATTTTTTTATAAAACTTCTTTCCCGTATTAATAAAGCGATAACGTCTTTCTTTTATGGCGTAATAGACTTGGGGAATAAGTAAAATAAGTATAATAATAAAAAAATAACGCATAGCTTCCTCCTTTTTAAATAAACAAAAATTTCTCCATCCTCTTTAAGCATCCCTATCAGTAAAATTCTTCTCCCTCTTGAGGATAATCCCTTTTTTCTTAAATTTTCTTCCCACTCTTTTCTATCCCTACCATCGTAATCTGGGTAGATGGGATAAGGCCATTCTACCTTATCCAAATCTCGGTATGGAGGACAATCCGCCTGTACTGGGAATCCTTCTATTTTTCATCAGGATGGGAGCCCCTGGCCTCCATCTCATCCATTACTAGCTGGTGCTATTGGTAGAGCTTATAGGGACTGTAGTTAAAAACATAATTAACGATCGCATGGGGCCAGCCCCAGCTCTTACCTCGAAGGGCGCAGCATTCTCT
Organism: Urinicoccus sp.; assembly: GCA_029983435.1. Taxonomy (GTDB): domain Bacteria; phylum Bacillota; class Clostridia; order Tissierellales; family Peptoniphilaceae; genus Urinicoccus. The sequence goes on from JASBZN010000007.1 coordinate 15,292, forward strand.
GTGTTGCCCCAGAAGCTCTTGTCTAGGTAAGTTGTGAATCATCTCTTGGTGCCATAATCGCATAATCTTCATTCCTTTTTATTGTATTTGTCTTCTTTAATAATTTGGTCCCCTAAAAGAACTTGAGAAGGAAGGTAAAAAGCCCAGATAAGCTTCCTAAAGAGGTTGCCCAGACTCTGGGATCCTGGAAAATTAGCCACTGCTACAGAAAGGTCACAAAAGCAAAAAAGAAGATAGGCAACAAAAAGTTTTTTATCTCTAGATTTAAAGGCTTCCAGAGTATTTAAAATCAAGAGTCCAGCGTAAATAAAGGCCAAAACTTCCAAACTTGGGAAAAATTTTTTCAGTAAAAAGAAGATTCCTATTCCCAGTAAACTCAAAAAAAGAAAAATTTCTCCTCTTTTTTCCTTCCTATGTAAAAATCGAAAGAGATGAACCCATAAAAAGAAAAAAACCCCCAAGGAATAAAAAGATGTAAAGAGTAAAAAATAGTCTGTTAAAATCGTAAGAAAAGAAGCCCCTATCCACAATCCCGCTCCCTCTTTACCCAAAAGATATTGGCTAAGGCTTAAAAGAAGGATAGAGAAAAATTTAAGATAGGAAGAGAGCCTCCCCTGGCTTGGAAGAAAAAAATCTAAAAAGAGAAAGGCAAGATAAATCCAGGCAAGGAAAAAACAAACTGTTTTCCAAGTCTTGTTTTCTTTTAAAGTAAAAAAGATTTTCCCCCTCATAAACTAGATCCTTCCCTTGTCTCAAATCGATAGGCTAAAACGTAAAATTCCCAAAATCAAAAGATGGACTGGATAAAAAAGATAATTGATTATCTTATTTTGCTTTCCTCTTTGCCCATTATAAGTAAGTATCAAGCCAAAACCTAAAAAAGAATAGACTTCTTTTATTAAGGACAAATAGCCTAAACCCACTCCAAGAAGGGGGCGGTCATAGAAGAGATAAAATAAATAGGCTAAAAGAATCCCATGATAGTCATAATCCAAGCTCAAACCCATGGCGAAAAAAGAAAAACTTACAACCACCAAAAGAGATGCTAGGTACCAAAGAATTTTATTTCTCAACTTTTCTTTTAAGCAATCGATAATCCAAAGACTAGTAAGACACAGGGCCAAGGTAAAAAGTACATTGTTCCAGTTTGGGTTAAAGTAGACCCTAGATGTGAACATGTCAAAGGGAACTTCAGATAAAACCGCAAAAACCAAAAGATTGATAAGGTATTTTTTTCGACTTCCTGTTTTGAAAAATCCCTCTACCACAAAAAAGACAAAGAGAGGAAAGGCAATTCTTCCAAGAATGGAAAATAGATTGGATAAATAAAGCAAAAATCCCTTCCCTTGTAAAAAAGGAACAACCAGGGCATTGTTCACGTGATCCACCAGCATGGAAAGAAAAGCCAGATATTTTAACTGGGCTCCATTGAAAACTTGCGCTTTTTTTAATTTTTCTTGATTAAATGATTTTTTTATTTTCATCTTTTTCCTAAAAAAGTAAATAAATCTTTTTAAATAAAAATATTTCTTTCAAACTATATAGTTCATTGTATCATTTTTCTATTTTATTTGTATTATATCCTTCACAAAAATTTTTTCTATTCCAAAAAGTTTAGGTGATAAAAAAAGGGGCAAGACCTTATCTTACCCCTCTCCTTCATAAAGTTATCTTTTTGCCATCCTTAGACTCAAGCTTATTTAAAACTTAAGGTCCATAATGTAGCGATCTTCACCAGGGCCATATAAATTTTCAATAAACCGGTCCTTCTTAAATCCCAATCCTTCATAGAGAGCAACCGCTGGATCATTATCTGGATCCACCGTTAATTGAACTCGTTCAAAACCTTGGTCTTTTACATCTTCTAAAACCATCTTTAAAAATTGGGTCCCTATAGATTGACCTCGAGCTTCCTCTGCAATAGCATAATCTGAAAGATAAGCCAACTTGTTGTCATCCCAAGCACGGCTAAAGCTTGCCATTCCAAGGATTTTAGAATCCTTGCGATTTTCTTTTAAAATAAACATATTTCCATAGTAGATGTGGGCAATGGCACCAAAGGCGTCCATCGCGTCTTCGCCAAAAGCATCTTCATTAAAGCGAAGGAGTCTCCGGACCTTTCGCACATCAAAGTCTTTAAAGCGGAAGATTTTTAACTCATCATAATCATCTAACTTGCTTAAAATATAGTCGTCAAATTGGTCTACATATTCATAGGATTTATCCATCATACACTCCCTTTTATATCTTGTAATCTTACAAATTATTTCTACCCAAGGAAAAGAACCCTTACACAAAAAATTTAACCCTTTTTTGTTTAGAAAAGAAAACAGCTTTCTTAATTTAGCCCCTTGGAAAGGCCTCCCCCGTACTTTACTAAAGCCATTATCCGAGTTCTCTTTTGGGGTGAAAAAAATACCTAATCTACTTAAATTTTCTTTAAATAGATTAGGTATTACACTTTCAATAAACTATTTTACAAAACTCTTGTTGCGTTAACAAAATTGTTTGTATAATATTTTTCTGATAATTTATTTTTTACTACTTTTCCTTGGCCACTCGCTGCATGAATGAATTCATCATTTCCAATGTATACGCCAACATGGCTAACATTTCCACTTCCTGTTGTAGCAAAGAAAACTAAGTCCCCTGCTTGAAGTTGGTCTTTAGAAACTTGTTTCCCATATTGAGATTGTGCAGAAGATGTTCTTGGAACATTGATGTTTAATTCATTTTTATAAATGGCATAAACTAAGCCCGAGCAGTCATAACCATTGGATCCTGTATCTCCATAAACATAAGTAGAACCCATCTTGCTGTCAAGAGAAAGTAACACTTTGGAAGACTTACTACCATCGGCAGGCGCTACATAAGTTGCTGGCGCTTTGGCTACTGGTGCTTTTTCTTCTGTTTTTTCTTGTTCTACCTTATTGTTTAAATCAAGGTCTTGACCATCTAATTGAACATCAGTAGCTGGTAGGTAGAAAGCTTCATTTGCTTCATTTACAATAACAAACGTCCCTTTGGCAAAGGAATGAATAGTTACTTCTTGACCCTTTTTAATTTGGAAAGTCTTTCCATTATTCTTTAAGGTTTTGTTTACTTTGGATGTCGCTTTTGTTATGTAATGATAGATTCCAGTATTTTCTAAAGCATCTTTAGAAACTAAACCTTCTAAACCATCTTTTGTTTTTACAAGATAGCCATCCTTGCTTTCATTTAGTAAAACAACTTGTTCTCCTAAAAAGAGGTTACGAAGGACTTTCCCATTGGATTTAATAGGTGTATTTTTTTTGGTAGCAAAAACTTTTTGAATCTTAACTAATTTATCTTTAGAAATAGAAACTTGTGCATTTCCCTTTTTCACTGTATAAATACCATCTTTTTCTCCAATGATATTTACTTGTTCTTCCGCTGCAAAACTTAGGCTCTTACCACTATTTAAAGTTGTTGTATGATTACTCAATAAAATACCAGTATCTTTTAAACCAATTAAAGATACTGCACATAGAGCTGCTAGACCCAAGGTCTTTTTCAACTGAGGTTTTTTCACAATCAAACTCCTTTATTTCTCTAAAAAAACTTAAAACCCTTTTGTTTTACTTTGATATATAAAAGTATAACAAAAAGGTTTCAAAAATACAACAAAAAGTTACAAATAAGTTACGATATTTCTAACTTTTTTTCTTTTTTCTAAGAAATAGCAAAGAATATTCGATTTTCTTACAAAATAGTTACTTTTTATGTATGAGCAAGTCTATAAGCCGTGTTCTGTTTAATCAATCATCTATCTAGGATATTTGTCACCAAATACCTCCAGCGACCTACCTCTTGGAGGTGACGAGCAGCCACCTATTGGTCCTTTTTGGTCTTGCTCCGGATGGGGTTTACAGAGCCAATTTGTCTCCAAATTG
>JASBZN010000008.1 GCA_029983435.1 Urinicoccus sp.
TTTGAATAGGAGGGGAGGGTTTTTTGTCTTAAAAAGAGGAAACCCCTCTAGGATATTTGTCCTAGAAGTCGTCTTTGGTTATAATGGATAGGAGATGAAAAGGAGTTGTAATGAAAAATTTTAAACTAATTAAGAAGGTTCTTCCTTATTTTAAACGATATCAATCAATTTTATATTTGGATTTATTTTGCGCTGGGCTAACGACCCTGGCAGAAATGGTTCTACCTTTGATTTTAAGATATATTACCAACACTGGGATGACGGATCTGGAAAGTCTTACCAGCCAGGTCATTCTTAAGCTGGCTCTCCTTTACCTTGTGGTAAAGGCTGTTGAAGTTGTGGCAGGGTTTTATATGACCAGTATTGGCCATATGATGGGGGCGAGAATTGAAACAGACATGCGCCATGATGTCTATTTTCACCTTCAAGGTCTAAGTCATCGATTTTATAACGAAACCCAAATAGGGCAAATTATGAGCCGTTTAACCAATGATTTATTTGACATTACGGAATTTGCCCACCACTGTCCAGAAGAGTATTTTATTGGTGGCTTAAAGATTTTAGTATCCTTTATTATTTTATGTAATATTCACTGGCCCTTGACCCTTATTCTCTATCTTTTGATTCCTCTCATGGTGGTTGGAGCCAGCCGTTACAACCAAAAAATGCGGCAAGCCCAAAAAGATCAAAGGGTCCATGTGGGACATTTAAATTCAGCCATTGAAGACTCCCTTTCTGGGATTCGGGTGGTGAAGTCCTTTGGAAACGAAAGAGAAGAATTAGATAAATTTCAAAAAGAAAATGTCAAATTTTTGGGCATCAAGCGAGAATTTTACAGGTCCATGGCAGGCTTTAATACTGTCACCAAGATCTTTGATGGCATGATGTATTTAGTAGTTATCTTAGGTGGCGGACTTTTCATGATTCAGGGGAAAATTCAACCAGGAGATTTAATTGCTTACGTTATGTACGTTAACACCCTCCTTATCACTGTACGACGGATTGTAGAATTTACAGAACAGTTCCAAAAGGGAATGACGGGAATTGAACGATTTAGTGAGATTATGGCAGAGGAATCGGAAATTAAAGATCCCCAAAAACCTCTGGTCTTTGAAGATGTTCGGGGAGAAATTGCCTTTAACCATGTGGATTTTAGCTACAATGAAAAAGAGCAAATTCTTAAAGACTTTAATCTCAAGATTCAGGCAGGAGAAAATGTGGCTATTGTAGGGCCTTCTGGCTCTGGAAAGACAACCCTCTGTTCTTTGATTCCTCGCTTTTACGATGTCAATGCAGGGGCCATTACCATTGACGATATAGATATTCGCAAGGTGAAACTAAGAGATTTAAGGCGGCATATTGGGATTGTCCAACAAGACGTCTACCTATTTTCTGGAACTGTCTATGAAAATATCCTCTACGGTAATCTCAAAGCAAAGAAAGACGATGTGATAAGGGCTGCTAAGTTAGCTGGAGCCCATGACTTTATTGAAGACCTTCCTCTGGGTTACGACACCTATGTAGGGGAAAGGGGAGTCATGTTGTCTGGAGGTCAAAAGCAACGAATATCCATTGCCCGAGTCTTTTTAAAAAATCCCTCTATTTTGATTTTGGATGAAGCAACATCGGCCTTGGATAATAAGAGTGAAATCATCATTCAAGATTCTTTGGAAAAACTCTCCCAGAATCGGACAACCTTAACCATTGCCCATCGTCTCACCACTATTCAAAATGCAGACCGGATTTTGGTTATGACAGACCAAGGAATTATTGAAGAAGGAACCCATGAAGAACTAATGAATCTCCACCAAGAGTACTATAAACTCTACACAAAAAATGGACGAAACATTGAAAGTATTGGAAAAGATTAAGAAGTTAATAGGTCCAAGGATGAAAGAGAATCCTTGGACCTATTTTTATATAAATAAAAACAAATGTTACATACTAAAATTGGCTCACAGAAGAAGGAATTGGAAAAAGCCTCTAAATACTAATACCCCCATAGGTATAAAAGGAAGAAAATGAGCTCTTTTCAAATAAAAGTTATTGCAAAAGAAAAGCATCTAATATATAATCAAACCATAGGCAATAAATTCTGGAATTTATTGAAAAAGAAAAGATTGGAGGAATATTATGAAAAAATATTTAAAGTATCTTCCTCTCCTAGCATTGTATATTGCAATAACCAACAGTCAAAGTGTCTATGCAATGCATATTATGGAGGGGTTTTTACCTAAGAAATGGGCTTTAATATGGTTTATTATTGCCATTCCATTTTTCATCTATGGCTTGAAGAAAATTTCTGACATTGGAAAGAACGATCCAGATAAGAAATTATTATTAGCTTTAGCAGGGGCCTTCGTCTTTTTACTTTCATCATTAAAACTACCGTCTGTTACTGGCTCTTGTTCTCACCCAACAGGTGTGGGCTTAGGAGTTACCATTTTTGGACCTGCTCCAATGTTTGTTCTTGGAACCATCGTATTGATTTTCCAAGCACTTCTACTAGCTCATGGTGGCTTAACAACTTTAGGAGCCAATGCTTTTTCCATGGCGATTGCTGGACCTATTGTAGGGTATGCAATCTATAAAGGCCTTCGGAAAGCGGGAGTAAAAGATGTCGTTGCTGTTTTCATTTGTGCAACGGTTGCCGATTTATTTACTTATATCGTAACGAGTTTCCAACTTGGCTTGGCATTCCCAGCAGGGAACATGATGGGGGAAGTTGTAAAATATTTAGCAATTTTTGCAACGACGCAAGTTCCTATTGCCATTATGGAAGGTATTTTAACTGCTTTAATCTATGATAAGGTTAAAGAATACGGAGGGGCAGGTGAAACCATTGAAAAAGTCCACTAAAATCATTTTAGTCATTATTATGTTGGCCCTCATCATTGGTCCTCTATATGCCGTTTCCAATGGAGAATTCGGTGGATCGGATGATGCAGCAGAAGGTCAAATTACAGAGAGTAATCCAGACTATGAACCATGGTTTGAACCAATTATTGAACCCAAGTCTGGGGAAATCGAATCTCTTCTATTTGCTTCTCAAGCAGCTATTGGAGCTATTATTATTGGCTATTATTTAGGCTATAATAAAGGAAAGAAAAATGCCTCAAATTGACTCTTTGGCATATAATAATGGATTAAGTAGAAAAAATCCTTATATCAAGGCGAGTATCGGTATCTTTTTACTGGTACTCGCTCTTGTCAATGAATCCCTTGTTTGCCATCTTGGAATCATTTTGGGGATGTTTTTTAGCTTAGTGTTTTTAGCAAAATTACCAGCAAAACGGATTTTGAAACTCTATACTCTTCCAATGGTCTTTCTTTGCATGAGTCTTTTGGCCATGGTTTTATCCTTTCAAGAGGATAAAATTGATTATCTATTTTTTGCAAAGCCCTTTCATATGGGCTTAAATTATAGGTCCGTAGCAGTGGCAAAACAAACTTTTTTTCGGTCGATTGCGGGTATTTCTGCCACTTATTTTATGGCTCTAACCATTCCCATGAACCAAATGATTTATTTGCTAAAAAAGATTCATATGCCCGAGGCTTTTATTGAACAAATGGTTTTGATGTACCGGTTTATTGCTATTTTCTTTGAAGAATTTCATACTTTAGAAAGAGCCCTGATTTTAAAAGCTGGCTATGGAAATAAAAAACTCATGATTAAATCTTCGTCCATTATCGCTGGAGCTCTTTTTCAATCCATGATGGATAGCTTCACCAGCTACAAGGTAGCTCTGGATTGCAAGCTTTTTGACGGTCATTTTTATCTCTAGGAGGATGTAATGTTAAAATTAGAAAATGTGTCTTATAGCTACCAAAAAGGTGGAGCCTATGCACTAAAAAATTTAAATATGGACTTTAATAAGGGATCTTGTATAGGCCTTCTAGGAGAAAATGGGGCAGGAAAGTCGACGATTTTTTTAAATATGCTGGGGATTTACAAGCCTACTAAAGGGAAGGTCTACTATAAGGGAAAGCCCCTATCCTATAAAAAGAAGGACCTCAATGACTTTCGGTCCAAGGTGTCCATGGTTTTTCAAGATCCAGACCAACAAATTTTTTATTCCAATGTCCAGGAAGATATTGCCTTTGCCTTAAAGAATCTAAGGCTTCCAGAAAATGTCATTGAAGAAAAAGTTCAAAAAGCTATGAAAGATGTGGGAATTAGCCACTTGGCAGACCGACCCGTTCATTATCTATCTTATGGGCAAAAAAAGCGGGTAGCTATTGCAGGTATAATTGCCATGGATTGTGAGACTATCCTCTTTGATGAACCTACAGCAGGCTTGGATCCTTCTATGACAGAAGCGATTAAAGATCTTCTGGCCCAGCTTATCGCCCAAGGGAAAAACTTAATTATTAGCTCCCATGACATGGACTTTATTTACGATGTTTGTGATTACGTCTATGTCATTAGCCACGGCGCATTAGTTACAGAAGGTAAGACGGAGGAAGTCTTTTTAGAAGAAAAAGCCATTCAAGATGCAGGGCTTATTCCGCCGTCCTTGGTAAGGGTTCACCTTCATGGAGGAATTCCCCTCTTTAGAAAAGAAGAAGAACTCTATGCTTATTTACGAAAGCAAAACAAGAAAAAAGAGATGCCAGACTAGGCATCTCAAAAGTTCTCTTTATTGGACAAAGGGAATAAAGTAGGAAGGGTCGGATAACAGATGGCAAAAATGATTAAAAGAGTCTTTAGCTAAGTTCCATAACCAGGGACCTCCCAAACTAAAATCCAGACAAGAAGTCATAAGAGTCCGGTCTGCAGCGGTATTTTTTCCCAGAAAAAAGAGCAAAAACAAAAGAAGGAGATGGAATAAAAAGGCCCAGATATAAATTTTCAAGTTGGGGTCTTTTTTTCGACTATAAAAGATAAGACCTAGTAAAGCTAGATAAAAGCTCATAGATCCAAAAGTTAGACCCAGAAAGCTTAAACCAATAAGCAAAAGGCGGGGAAGCCACTCCTCACTAAGGACTGGAATGATAGAAAAAAAGAGTAAAAGCGGACTGAAAAGTTTTAAAAGAGAAAAGAAAAAGATCCACCGACGAAAGCCCCTTGCTTTAAAAACTTTGTAGAGATGTTTCATACGAACCTCCTTTAAAGATAGGTGGGAATTTAAAATTAATCTTGCTCTCAAAGAGAATAATGATATAATATTATATTATATGCGGCTGTAGTTCAATGGTAGAATATGAGCTTCCCAAGCTTAAGATGCGAGTTCGATTCTCGTCAGCCGCTCCAAAATGGAACGGATTAAATACTGATAGTTCAGTATTTAATCCGTTTTTTTATTGTTTTTGATTTAGTTTAAAGGAAAGAAAAAGTCCTCTCCAAGCAATAGTTTGTTCTTAAGATTAATCAAGGCCAGGCGACTGTGGGTATGAGTTTTACGGTAAATATTTTGCAGATGTTTTTTTATGGTGTGTTCGCTAAGATAGTATTTTTTAGCTAATTCCTTATTGGATATGTAGGGGGTAAGGGATAAAAACAGCTGAAGTTCCCGCTCTGTAAGATTTACCTCTTCTGCAAAATGATAGAGTCGAGAGGAAGAAGACTGGGGGGTTTGTTGGGGCCTTAAGTTGTCATGTGCATGGAACCGGGCCACTAAATGCTTGGCCAGTCGTCGTAAAATAATCATTTCTTTTTCGGAAAAATCTGCCATGTCTTCTCGACGATAGAGGCTAACGGTTCCCAGGTGCTTATTTTCATAGAAAAGATAAATGTAAACGGCATATTCTAAATGAAAGGGCTGAAAGCATTTCAAGTAAATAGGTGATTTATGACGTTCTGAATCCTTGTAGAGATCTGTCACGCGAAAAACTTTTAAATCGGAAGAATTCAAAAGCCAGATCGACTTATCTTTATCGCGTAACTTTAAATACTCTTCTTCCACGCCGCTAAACTCCTTGGGATAACAAATGGGCATCGTTAAAGAATCCTCTTGGCCTGGGGGCACATGCATAAAGATGCTTCCAAACTGGCAAGGAATTAGGTTTTGGATCTCTTTGAGAAAAGATTCCTTCATTTCGTTAAAATCGGCGATAGTATAAATTAAGTAGACAATATTATCGTAGATAAAAAATTTATTGGAAATCATCACAGAAACCTCTCAAGCTAAAAACGATAACCTCACACTTCTATATTACATTACTTGACTAAAAAACACAATAAAGGGGTAGATTTAGACTTCCTAGGGAGTAGAAAAGGATTAAAAAATACTTATTATCTCTTTTTATACTACCAATATAGTTAGTATAGAGCATATACACAGGAGAAAAAATAGAATATGATGAGGATAGAAGGCAGGAGAGTGTCGTGAAAACGTTTATTAAGAAATGGGGTGGTTTGAAAATACAAAAGGTATCGACGAAGGAAAAGAATAGAAAGGGGTTATTATGGAACAAACAGTAGGTATCTTATCACTTTTGCCTGCTTTGGTAGCGATAGTGCTAGCTTTTGCAACACGTGATGCACTGTTCTCCCTTTTAGTAGGTGTCGTTATCGGTATTATTGTATTGGGTGAAAACCTAATTACGGGCTTTAGTGGACTTTTCCAAGAAGCGTTGGGGACGCCTGATTTCATCTGGGTTTTAATGATTGAAGTATTTATAGGAATCATGGTGGCCTTTTTCCAAAAGTCAGGGGCTATTAATGCTTTTTCAGAAATGATTGGGAAGTATAACCTGAAACGGCGAGGCGCACAAGTTCTAGCTTGGTTACTTGGGATTTTTATCTTCTTTAGTGACTACTTCAGTCCACTTTATGTTGGAACAGTCATGCGGGATGTGACAGATAAGGCGCGAGTTTCTAGAGAAAAACTGGCCTATATTTGTGACTCCACATCGGCACCTGTAATTAGTACGATTCCCTTCTCATCTTGGGCTATTTACTTAGGGGGGATTCTTGTTGGAATCGGACCTTTTGTGGATACGGATGTGGCCATGGATGCCATGATTCATATGGTGCCTTTTAACTTTTATGGATTATTGAGTGTCGTGATGGTAGGCCTTATTACCCTGGGTATTCTTCCGGATTTTGGTCCGATGAAAGCTGCTGAAGAGCGGACCATTAAGACGGGAAAAGTTATGAATGACGATGCAAACCCATTGTTAGGAAAGGAACTGGAAGGGATCAAACCGAATCCTGGAATTAAACCAAATTTAGTGGTTAACTTTTTCCTTCCTGCAGTTATTGTTATTTCAATTACCTTAGGAACGTATATAGCTTTTAAGTCGGCTTTAATTTTAGAAGCCTTTTTTGTAGCAGTGGGCTTTCAATTTGTCTGCATAATAGTTCAAAAAATGGCTACGGTAACAGAACTCATGGAAGTAGCTGCAGAAGGGATTAAAAGTGTTTTAGGAGCGATTTTAATTTTATCCTTAGCTTATGCTTTAAATGCCATTAGTGCGAAGTTAGGGACAGCTCAATATGTAGTATCCATTACAGAACAATGGATGACACCAGCGTTACTCTTATTCTTCGCCTTTGTCATCTCAGGATTTATTGCCTTTTTTACAGGGACCAGCTGGGGAACTTATGCAATTGTGACACCAATGATTATTCCTTTAGCCTTAAACGCATCCAATGGACAAATTGACACCATTGTCTATGCTTCCATTGCAGCGATTATGGGCGGAGGTGTGTTTGGTGACCACTGTTCTCCGTTGTCAGATACCACGATCTTATCATCCTTGGCAGCGGGTTCAGACCATATCGACCACGTGAAGACCCAGTGGCCTTATGCCTTTACTGTGGCAGGAATTGCAGCGGTATTGTACGTAATTGTCGGAGTCACGTATTAAAGAGAGGGAGGACATAATGATTATTGGAATTGCAAGAGAAATTAAAAATAATGAGTATCGTGTGGCATGTCATCCTGATGGCGTAAAAGAACTGATATCCCATGGAAATGATGTTTTAGTAGAGAAAGATGCAGGCATGGGAAGCGGATATACAGACCAAGAATATATAGATGCAGGGGCGAAGATAGTAGAGACAGCGAAAGAGCTTTATGAAAAGTCTGAGCTTATTTATAAGGTAAAAGAAATTCTTCCAGAAGAATATGATTATATGCGTCCAGGTTTAATTGTATTTACTTATCTTCATTCTAATGCCCACCGAGAAGAGACGGATGTGTTACTGGATAAGAAAGTAACAGGAATTGCTTATGAAGATATTACAGATGACTATGGAGAATTCCCCTTACTCAAACCCATGAGTATTATTGCAGGCAAAGGCGGGTTTATTGCTGGAGTAAAATTGATGGAGAGGATTAACGGTGGTCAGGGGCTTCTTCTTGCAGATGTTTCGGGAGTGAAAAAGCCTCATGTAACCGTTATTGGAGCTGGAAATTCAGGGATTGGAGCAGCCGAACTAGCCTTAGGTTGGGGATGTGATGTATCTATATTAGATATTGCTAGCAAAAGACTTGAAGAAACAAGAAATAATTTAAAGGGGTCAGAATGTCTGATTTCCAACCAAGCGAATATCACCATGTGCTTGAAAAAAACTGATTTACTCATTAATTGTATCTTATGGCCAAAGTGGAGAACAGATCATTTAATCGATCGAGAAATGTTATCTTTAATGAAGAGAGGTTCTATTATTGTGGATGTAGCTTGTGATGACCACGGAGCCATTGAAACAACGCACTCTACAAGTCATGACGATCCTACCTATTGTGAAGAAGGGATTTTACATTATGCTGTAGATAATATCCCATCCACTTTTTCTAGAACAGCTACCATGACCCTAGTCAATGCAACCCTTCCTAAACTGATAGAAATTGGCAAACATGGCGTAAAAGGAGCCATGGAAAGAGACCCTCATCTCATGCGGGGATTGACTTGTTATGATGGTTTGTTGACGTTAGAAGAAACAGGATTAAAACAAAATAGAGAGTATGTAAGTCCAGAAGAGGCTCTTGGCCTATAAAGGAGATAGTATGGATGAAAAAATAAAAAATTCCCTAGTAGTATTTGCCTGGGAAGAAGGAAAAGTATCCCTCCCCTTAAGACAATTGGAAGAATTACCTGGGAATAGTACCAATCCAAAGAGCTATGACTATCCTGTTATTTTTCAGCGTATTGAGGGAGCTACTTGGGAGACGGTTGTGGAAAACCCAGACCCAAGAGTTCTGAAGAATATGATCCGAGAAGCAAAATATTACAGCGACCAGGGTGCTGGTGCAATTTTAACTAGTTGTGGATTTAATGCCATCTACCAGAAGAAAATAGCTCAAGAGATTGACATTCCTTTCTATTCCTCTAGTTTGTTGCAGATTTCATTTATCCAGGCAGTGTTTGGAGAAGAGAGAGAAATTATCGTCATTACAGCAAATAAGGATAGCCTTTCGAAAGAACATTTTGCGGAGACGGGAACAAAAGACCTATCGAATGTTACGATTTATGGCATGATGGAAGAATGTCAAGAATGGCAAAACATTAATAGTTTTGAAAGAAAAATGGATTTAGATAAACTTAGAGAAGAAATTGTCCATTTTTCTAGGAGGATTTCAAAAAGACATGTAAAGCCAGGAGCAATATTGCTAGAGTGTACGGATCTTCCACCTTTTGCTAAGATTTTTAAGGAAGAAACTGGTTTACCAGTGTTTGATTATATGACTTTAGCGAATTATGCCCAAAGTACTATAAATATAAAAAAATAAAAATAAGGTTAAAAAGGGTGGCGAAAAAAATTTGCCACTCTTTTTAATTCTATAGAAAAAGATTGCTAGAAAAGCAAGTCTTCTTATCGTAATAAGTTTTTATTTTTACCAATAAGTTTCTTAAGATACATTAAGAAGCTTATTTTTTATTTACATTAAAACTTTACTTTACTTAGAAAAAGCCCCTTTATTTTGGATGGAAGGGCGTTAAAAGCCTGAAATATAGGGGTTTAATATTTTACAAAATCTTTACATACAACCGGTGTTTATCTTTACATAAGACCCAGTACAATAGGCATATAGTAATTAAGTTTGAAAGGAGAAAGTACGAATGAAGAAAAGAATTTCTGCAATGATTTTAGCTTTAACCATGCTTTTGGTTGCATGTGGAGGAGCTAACAACGGAACAAACAATACAGGAAACAAGGAAGGGGAAAATGCTGCAAACAATAATACAGAAGCAGCTGCTTCCAGTCTAGAAGGATCCATTACTTCTGCAGGGTCTTCTGCTCTTTTACCTTTAGTTGAAGATGCAGCAAAATCCTTCCAAGAAGAAAACGACAAAGTATCCATCAGTGTAAGTGGTGGAGGTTCTGGTGCTGGTTTAAAACAAGTTTCTGAAGGCGCTATTGACATTGGAAACAGTGACGTTTTCGCTGAAGAAAAATTAGACGAAGCACAAGCAAAAGAATTAGTAGACCATAAAGTTTGTGTTATTACCATGGCACCAGTTATCAACAAAGCGGTTGCTGAAAAAGTAACTGACTTAACACAAGACCAAATGATTGGTTTATTTACAGGAAAAATTAAAAACTGGAGCGAAGTTGGCGGACCAGACGAAAAAGTTATTCCAATTTCTAGACCTTCTACAAGTGGAACTCGTGCTCTTTTTGAAAAATATGCTTTAAAAGGAGAAAAACAAATTGACGGTTCTTTAGAAACAGATGACTCTGGTACATTACTTCAAACGGTAGCAGATACTCCAGGAGCTATCGGATATCTTGCACTTTCTTATTTAACAGAAGAAAACCCAGATGTTAAAACTGTTAAAATGGACGGCGTAGAACCTACTTTAGAAAACACTTACAACGGAAAGTATCCAGTTTGGGGCTATGAACACATGTATACAAAAGGTGAACCAAACGAATTAGCAAAAGCATTCTTAGACTATATCATGGGCGATAAATACGGCGAAAAAGCTGAAAAAATGGGCTATGGCGTAGCCTCTAAGATGAAAGTTGAACGCTAAGAATAAGATGACTGCTTATCAAAATACGGAAACAAAAGTTTCTGCTATTGAAAAAAAGCAAAATAAGCGTCTAAGTGACAAGGCTCTCCGAGGTGCAATAACGTGCCTCGGTGTTGCTGTTGTAGGGCTAATGATCCTCATTACTCTCTTTTTAGCTTTTCGTGGAGTTGAGTTATTTACTCAATACCACCACTCTTTAAGTGAGTTCTTGTTTTCCTCTGAATGGGCGCCCAACGATTCAATGGAAGGCGGAGGAAAAATTGGCTCGGCCGTTTATTTTGTCGGATCGCTGTTAACTTGTGGTCTTGCTCTTTTAATTGCAGCACCATTTTCTATTACCGTTTCTGTTTTTATTTCGGAATTAATTCCAAATAAAACCAAGGCATTTTTCCAAATGCTAGTGGAAATTTTAGCAGGGGTTCCCTCTATTATTTATGGATGGATGGGTCTTACGATTTTAGTCCCTTGGTTAAAAAATATAACAGGAAGACCCCATGGATTTTCTGTTTTAGCAGGAGCTTTGGTTTTGGCACTAATGGTTTTACCTACCATGATCACCCTCTGTAAAGATAGCTACCGGAGTGTTCCTCAAAGTCAACGTTTAGCTGCTTATGGTTTGGGAGCAACCAAGTTCCAAATGATTAAAGATGTTATTTTACCTACGGCTAAAACAGGGATATTTACAGCTTTTATTTTAGGGCTTTCTCGGGCTTTTGGGGAAGCCTTGGCTGTAGCCATGGTTATTGGGAAGACCAGAGCCTTCCCAGCAGATTTGCTTTCTCCAACAACAAACCTCACCTCAGCCATTGCCTCTGATATGGGAGGTGCCATGGAAGGTGGAGAATACAACGCAGCCCTATGGTCCATGGCACTTAGTCTTTTTATTATCTCCCTGATTTTTGTCTTTATCATTGGGAAAATAGGAAAACGAGGTGTTGAAAATGACTAGTAATCAAGTGAATTTACAAAATATAGCAAATGCTAAGAAAAAAGATAAGCTGGCTAGGACCCTTGTTTCTATTTTAGCTGTTTTATTTTTTGCAGTGGTAGGGTTTTTTGTTTTTTCTGTTATCTTCCGTGGAGTTCGGGACTTTGATGTCAGTTATTTTGGTGGTCGAAGAGGCTTATTAGGTGTTTTGTGGAATACGATCTACCTAACAATTCTATCCCTTTTGGTTTCCGTACCCCTAGGTTTGGCAACAGGAATTTACTTGTCCTATTATTCTAACGGCAAGTCAGGTTTAAATACTGCTTTAAGAGCAGGACTAAGGACCTTATCAGGACTTCCTTCAATTGTTGTAGGCCTGTTTGGTTACCTTGCTTTTGTTCTCTTTACAGGAACCCAATGGTCTCTCTGGGCAGGTGCTTTAACCGTATCTATTTTGAATATTCCCTTAATGGCAACTAGTACAGAAGAAGCCTTAGATGAAATTGACTCCTCCATTTACTTTGGAAGTATGGCCCTTGGAGCAACTCGGGAACAAACATTAATTCATGTTCTCCTACCCCAGTGTTTGCACCGTCTAGTGACAGGGGTTGTACTTTCCGCTGGGAGGGTCGTTGCAGAAGCAGCAGCCTTAATGTATACGGCGGGTTCTACCTCGGACATTGCTTTTTCAGGAGTGGATATTCATTCTCCTCTGAATGCCTTTAACCCCAACCGTCCAGGCAAAACCTTGGCTCTTCACATTTGGGGTGCCAGAACCCAAGCCCATCATCCGACGGCTTCTCAAGAAGCCAACGTAGCATCTGCACTATTGTTGATTTTAGTTGTAGCCATTACCTTAACGGCTTATTTTGTAAAAATACATTGGAGTAAAAAATTAGAAGGAGGGACAAACGAGTGAAATTTAGAGTGCGAGATGTTGACCTCTATTATGGAAGCAATCAAGCCTTAAAAAAGATAAATATGGACATTGAAGAAAAAGAAGTGACGGCTCTTATTGGGCCATCAGGTTGTGGTAAATCAACTTTCTTAAAGATTTTAAACCGACTTCATGATCTGAACCCTAACGTCCATATTGATGGGGATGTCCAATTAGACGACAAGGACATCTTTGCCGAAATGGACCCAATTGAAGTAAGAAGAAGGGTAGGGATGGTATTCCAATCACCAAACCCCTTTGCCAAGAGTATCTATAACAACGTGGCCTATGGCCTTCGTTTGGCAGGAATCAAAAATAAAGGGGAATTGGATGACCGGGTAAAAAAAGCCCTGGAAGATGCTGCCCTGTGGGATGAAGTCAAAGATCGGTTAAATTCCTCTGCAATGGGGATGTCTGGCGGTCAACAACAAAGACTTTGCATTGCTAGAGCCTTGGCTCCAGGACCAGAAGTTCTTTTGATGGATGAACCGACTTCTGCTTTGGACCCTATTTCTACAAGTAAAATTGAAGAATTATGTCATAGCTTGAAACAACACTACACCATTGTTATTGTAACCCACAATATGCAACAAGCTCTTCGGGTTAGCGACAAGACTGCCTTCTTTCTTTTAGGAGAAGTAATTGAAATGAATGAAACACAAGAACTCTTCTCCAACCCCAAAGAAGCACAAACATCTAAATATATTACAGGGAGGTTCGGTTAAGTTGATGCGCGAAAGATTCATCGACGATTTAAATCGTTTAGAAACCTTAAATTTTGATATGTTTCGTTTAGGAGAACAATCCCTAAAACTTATTTATCGGTTTTTGTCAGAAAAAGACCGGAGCCTATCCAGCCAGATATCAGAGATTGAAGGGGCTATGGACGAAAAAAAGAAGCAAGTGGAAAGTTTAGCGGTGTCTTTGATTTTAAGAGAACAACCAGTAGCTCAGGATTTGGCTTTAATTTCTACGTCTATGGGCGTGGTTATTGATTTGGAAAGAATTAGTGATCAGGCACGGGACATTGCCTTTATTATGGAACATCCAGGACAATTGGAAAGCGACAAGTTGGCTACCCTGGTGGATATGTCTAAACATGCGTATGAGATGTTTCGTTTGGCTCGTCGTGGATTTGTGGAAAAAACCAAGTGCCTAGACATTTTAGATGAAATGGATGACGATATGGATCAAGGCTTTGACCAATTAAAAAACCTTTTACAAAAAGATCCTGAAGCTCGTGATTTGGACTTACTTTTAGTCGCAAAATATTTAGAAAGAATTGGCGACCATTGTGTCAATATTGGGAATTGGGTGGATACATCCTTGGCCTAAGATAGAGACTTTTGTGCTATAATATTAGATAGAAACCGAGGTGATCCAATGATATATGTTGTAGAAGACGATAATAGCATTCGAGAATTGATTTTATATGCTTTAGAAGGACAAAACTATCTAGCCAAGGGCTTTGGTAAGCCCTCTGATTTTTGGAAGGCCATGGAAGAAGAACGGCCGAAACTTGTTCTTTTAGATATTATGCTTCCAGAACAAGATGGGATGGAAATTTTAAAAGAGCTAAAAAATCAAAGTCGAACAAGGGAAATTCCTGTTATTATGCTTACAGCAAAGGATTCTGAGTACGATATGGTAACAGGCTTGGATACAGGGGCAGACGACTACATGACCAAGCCCTTCCGTATGATGGAATTATTAAGTCGAATTGGTGCAGTCCTGAGGCGGTCGGGAATAAAAAATGAAGATATTCTAAAGATAGGTAAGGTGCAAGTCGATAAGTCCAGACACCTGGCAAGGGTGGACGGAGAAGAAATCGACTTGACGCCGAAGGAGTTTGATATCTTATGGATTCTCATGTCTAGACCTGGCTATGTTTTTTCACGAGATACCCTTTTTCAAAGAATATGGGGAACAGATTTTGCTGGGGAAAGTAGGACCTTAGATGTTCACATGGGGTCTTTGAGACAAAAACTTGGACCGGAAAAAGATCGCATTCAAACTGTCCGGGGCCTAGGATATAAAATCATATGAAGGGAAAATTAAGTAAGCGAATATTTGCCTCTATCCTCAAAATTACTGGGATTGTTCTTTTGATCTGTATTTTGATTGGAGGAGGCATTTTTTACTATAGCTATAACAACCGTATACAAGAAGAATTTTACAAAGAGGCCCTTTATTTATCCTATACCTTGGACTCTAGTCCTTCCGGGGGCTTAGAAAATCTTCCCAAACAAAAAGAGAGGATTACTCTTTTAGATCATAACGGCAGAGTTCTCTATGACAACAAAGTAAATCCAGACCACTTAAAAAGCCATTATGATCGGCCAGAATTTCAAAAAGCCCAAAAAGAAGGTTTTGGTTTTGTCCGTCGTTTTTCTGTAACTTTGGATAAGCAAACAGCCAACTATGCCTATCGAATGGCAGACGGTCGTGTATTAAGGGTGTCTAAGCAAGTGTCCACAATCTTTGCGCCCCTTCTTAAAGGGTTGATTCCCATTTTTATTGTGGTGGGATTTTTAGTCTTTTTTGTCAGTTTAGCAGCACAAAAACTGTCTCGGCAAATTGTCCAACCCATTAACCACATTGACCTGGAAAATCCAAGAGATATTGCTCTTTACGAAGAGATTCGACCCTTGGTTCAAAGGCTCTCTATGCAAAACAAGGCCTTGGACCAAACTCTGGCCCGAGAAAGGGAAAGGCAAGAGGAATTTCAATGGATGGTAGACCACATGTCTGAGGGACTCCTCTTGGTAGATGACAAGGAAAGAATTGTTTCCTTTAACAACAGCGTCCTCTACCTCTTAGGAGCCCATAAGGTGAGACGGGGAGAGCATTTTCGCAATCTTCGAGTAGACACCAGTTTGGAAATGGATATTCGTAGCGGCCTTAAGGGCCATCGATCTCGGAAGATTTTTAAAAAGGAAAACGGCAGTTATGAAATAAACATTCATCCTATTTCTCAAAATGAAAGAGTAAGTGGGGTTGTTCTCTTAGTTTTAGATGTAACCCAAAGAGAAGAGCTAGAACAATACCGGCGGGAATTTACAGCCAATGTCAGCCATGAATTAAAAACTCCCTTGACCTCTATTATGGGATTTGGAGAACTATTGGCCCAAGGCCTCATTAAGACCCAAGACATCTACAGCGTTGGGCATCGGATTGAAAGTGAAGCTGAACGGCTCATGGACTTAGTCCAAGACCTCTTAAAACTTTCCCAAATTGAAGAAGGAGGCAGTATCTTTAAAAAAGGCTGTTTTAGTCCTGGTGAAGTCATTGAATCGGTTTTAGAACATTTACAGGAAATTGCCCAAAAAAAGGACATCCAACTAATTTTTTCTGGAGAATCTTCTACCCTAGTAGGTCAAAAGAAGTTGTTTTATGAAATGATGTACAATTTAGTTGACAATGGGATTAAATATTCTAAAGGTCCCGGATATGTAAAAGTGACTCTAAGGGAAGATGTGACGGGGATTCATGTTAAGGTTGAAGATAATGGTCCAGGGATTGACCCAGAGGACCAATCCAGAGTTTTTGAGCGCTTTTATCGAGGGGACAAGTCCCACTCTTCAGAAATTGAAGGAACGGGCTTGGGCCTATCCATTGTAAAGCATGCTGTTAAGGCCTTTGAAGGCACCATTGACTTAAAGAGTTCCAACAAGGGAACCAGTTTTTATATGGAATTTCCAAAAACACAGTAAAAAGATAGGAGAAGGGATATGAAATTTCACCAAGGCCAGGAATTTAACTACCAAAGAACCTTTACCAAAGAGGACGTAAAAAAGTTTATGGACTTGGCCCACTACAAGGGCCGCCACCACCTAGAAGAGAATGAAGATGGAGAAGTGATGATTCAAGGCTTGTTAACAGCCACTCTTCCCACAACGATTGGTGGAGAATTTGATCTTTTGATCTACCAAATGCACTATGACCTCTTAAAACCAGTCTATACCCAAGACCATATTCGTTGCAAAGTTTCTGTTGACCAAGCAGAAAAGAAGAAAGAAAGAGTTTACTATACCCTAAAGATTGCTTGTAAAAATCAAAATGATGTGCTTGTTTTCTCTGGCTATCTTAAGGGGATAGAACTTACATTTGACAACTAAAAGATGGAAAAAGACAAAATACCTCCAAAAAAAGGTCTGTCTATCTTTTAAGATGTTTTCAAGTATCCATTGGAGATCCAGTCTCTGATGGATACTTTTTTTGAAAGCAGGGGAAAGGGACTAGAGACAACAATAGCAAATAGAAATTGTGGTATAATAGAAAAAAGGAGGGTGACTATGACATCTAAGATATTAATCGTTGACGACGAAGAATCCATCGGAGAAATTATCTCCTATAACTTAGAAAAAGAAGGCTTTGCATCTGAAATTGCCTATGATGGACTCCAATGTTTAAAAGCCTTGGAAAAGTCCAATTTTGACCTGGTTTTACTAGATGTTATGATGCCGAATTTAGATGGCTTTCAAACCTTACAAGAAATCCGAAAAACCAGCCGTATTCCAGTGATTATGCTAACGGCCAAAGAAGAAGAAGTAGACAAGGTTTTGGGCTTGGAACTAGGGGCAGATGACTATGTCGTAAAGCCCTTTTCCATGCGTGAGCTTCTTGCTCGGGTAAAAACGAACTTGAGACGCCTAGGCTATGAAAGTGAAAAACCGGATGAAAAAATCCTATCTTTGGGGGATATAACCATTGATTTAGGAAAATATGAAGTGCAAAAAAGAGGACAGGTTATTGACCTTACTCTACGGGAGTTTGAACTCTTGAAATTTTTGGCCCAAACACCAGACCAAGTGTATTCTAGAGAAGAATTGTTAGAAAAAGTCTGGGGCTATGAATATTACGGAGACATTCGAACGGTAGATGTAACAGTAAGACGGTTACGGGAAAAGATTGAAGACGGCGATGGCGATTTTCAATATATTTTAACGAAACGCGGAGTGGGCTATTACTTCGGAGGATAAGATGCATTCTAGTTTTAAAGCGAGATTTATCTTTATCTATATTATCTTAGTTTTAATTTGCATGGCCATTGTTGGGACTTTTTTAATTGATCGATTGGAAGTATCACAAATGAGAACCATTGAAGGGGAGATGAACGAAACCATTGATTCCATGGTGGCGTCTGCCGGTTATTTAAAAGATGGCCAGTGGCAAAAAGAAGCGGATCTTTTACAAAACACCCTAGATGGTTGGCGACTTTCTTCTGGAGAGTCCATGTATATTATTTCCGAGGATCGGGTGCCTGTTATTTTAGCCTCTTCAGTAAATTCGAAAGATGAAATTCGAGGAGAAAACGCCCTGGCGCAAAGAGACCTATCTCCAGATCTTATTTTGGAATCCTTAGAGGGAAATGTCTCGGAAACCACTATTTTAGAAAACACCCAGGTCCCCATCCGCCATTTGGCCAAGCCAGTTTTTTCAGCTAATGGCCAGGTTCAAGGGGTTTTTTATATGACCACAAGCCTGGAATCTGTCTATAGCGTGATTTCAGACACCAAGCAACTCTTAACCTATGCAACAGTTATGGGCTTTGTCATTACCACAATTTTAGGTTTTTTCATTTCCAATTCAGTAACAGGACCTGTTCGAGAAATTACTTCCAAGGCCAAGGATTTGGCAGAGGGGAATTTTGACCAGCATGTAGAGGTGAAAAGCGGGGATGAGATTGGTCAAATGGCCTCTATGTTTAACTATTTAACGGGAGAACTCAAGGAGACCATGAACAAAATGGACGTAGAGCGGTCCAAGTTAAACACCATCTTCCACTACATGGCAGAGGGAGTTATTGCCATTGATCGGAATAATTATCTTATTCATATTAACCCGACAGGGCAAAATATTCTAAAATTGTCTCAAACCATCTTAGATGGAGAAGAAAAAGTTCCTCTGGACCAATTAAATTTAACAGATATTAACTACTACAATCCACCAAGTTTGTCGGGAGAAAGGCAGCTAGAAATCAATAAGGCTTTTTATAATATTAAGTATGCTCCCTATAAAAATGAAGTGAACCAAGATTCTGGTTTGATTGTAGTGTTTCAAGATATTACTCAAGAGCATCAGCTGGAT
Source organism: Urinicoccus sp. (assembly GCA_029983435.1). GTDB lineage: Bacteria > Bacillota > Clostridia > Tissierellales > Peptoniphilaceae > Urinicoccus. Next base: position 18,885 of record JASBZN010000008.1, read on the forward strand.
GAGATGCGCAAGGAATTTGTGGCCAATGTGAGCC
>JASBZN010000009.1 GCA_029983435.1 Urinicoccus sp.
TTTTAGCATAATTCCATCATATGACATTATATTACCTCCTAAAGCTTATTATAACATAGGGATTTTATCTGGGACTAGGGTCTTTTTGTGTTCTTAGCTAGCAATTGATTCGACCTAGAAAAGAAATTGTCTTACATGTTCCCATTTAAGCCCTTTACATGTTATAATGAAAAGAAAGAATCCAATCAAGTACAGGGGTTAAGAAAAGAATTTTTAAAATAAAAATAAAGGACCTTGTACTTATACAGCGTAGTGATATCAAAATTAGAAAAATGGTGGAGGGCGTCGATGTCAAAAGGTTTTTTACTTGTCTTATCTGGACCCAGTGGATCTGGAAAGGGAACTGTAAGTGCAGCGTTAATGGAAAAAAATAAAGAGATTAAATACTCAACTTCAGTAACAACTAGGACTCCAAGACCTGGGGAAGTGAATGGAGAAAACTATTTTTTTGCCAGCATGGAAGAGTTTGAGAAAATGGTTAAAGAGGACCAATTACTAGAACATGCCCATGTGCATACAAACTACTATGGAACTCCCAAGCAGTTTGTTTTTGATGAAATCAATCGGGGGGAAATAGTTCTTTTGGAAATTGATGTACAGGGCGCCTTACAAGTAAAAGAGAAGTATAAGGAAGCGGTCTTTATCTTTTTATTGCCACCATCTATGGATGAACTCTTAGACCGCATTCGTAAGAGAGGAACCGAAACAGAAGAAGATATCGAAACGAGATTTTCCAATGCCTTTAGAGAATTGGACTTTGTTGGAGAATATGATTATTTTGTCGTCAATGATTCAGTAGAGGAGGCAGTAAAGGATATTGAAAATATCATTGCAGCAGAAAAATTACGAGTCAAACGGCACTCAAATATTAAGAAACTAATGATGAAAGGAAGAGAGGATTCATTTGAATATTCCAAGTTTTAAGACCATTGAAGAAATAACAGATAGCCGATATGCCTTAGTGATGCTTGTATCTAAGCGTTCCAGAGAGCTTGTTGATGGGAGCGATCCTTTAATTGATACAGACTTCAAAAAACCAGTGTCTATTGCCATTGAAGAAGCAGTTGAAGGAGCCATTACTTTTGCAACAGAGGAAGAACACCAAGAGCAATTAGAGTTGGAGAGACAAAGAGAACTCGAATTGAAATTGTTAGAAGAAGCTGAAATGGAAGAGGAATCCGAGGATGTTGAGGAATAAAAGAATTCTAATTGGTGTGACAGGGGGTATTGCTGTCTATAAAGTTGTGGACTTGGTAAGTCGCTTGAAAAAGCAAGGGGCAGAAGTAAAGGTTATTATGACAGAACATGCCACTGAATTTGTGGCACCATTAACTTTTCAAACCCTATCAAAGAATGTTGTCTATACAGATATGTTTGCAACTTTAAGCAATATGGATGTGGAACACATTAGCCTAGCCAAATGGGCGGATCTAATTGTTATTGCACCAGCTACGGCCAATACCATCGCTAAAATTGATTTGGGTCTTGCAGATAATATGCTAACAACTGTCCTTTTAGCAAAAAGGTCTCCTGTAATGATTGCACCAGCTATGAACACCTATATGCTAAACCACAAGGCTACTCAAAACCACTTAAAAAATTTAGCGGAAGATGGCTTTATTATCCTACCAACAGATGAAGGGGTTTTAGCTTGTGGAGATGCAGGAAGCGGCAAACTTTTAGCTCCTGAAAAAATATTAGAAGCTATTCAAGACCACTTTACTGTAAAAGATTTAGAGGGAGTGGATATTGTCGTAACTGCTGGCGGCACCAGAGAACCCATAGATCCTGTTCGCTATATTGGGAACCGATCTTCAGGAAAGATGGGCTATGCCATTTCAGAGGCAGCAAGAAAAAGAGGAGCTACAGTGCATTTAATTTCTGCTAATTCCTCTTTAGAAGTTCCCAGTGGAGTGGATTATATTCCCATTGAAACCACAGAAGAGCTCTATAAAGAGGCTAGTCGTTTATTTGATACTTGCGATGTCTATGTTTCGCCAGCAGCTCCAGCAGACTATCGGCCAAAAGTTTTCCATGATCAAAAAATTAAACATAAGGATCAAGAGAATTTAACCATTGAATTAACGTCAAATCCAGATATTATTAAGGCTTTATCGGAAAGAAAAAAAGACCAAGTCATGGTTGCTTTTGCAGCGGAAAGTGAAAAGCTCGTAGAACACGCCAAGGAAAAATTGAAATCCAAACATGTGGACTTTATTGTGGCAAATAATATTAAGAAGAAAGACGCAGGTTTTGCAACAGATACCAACATTGTGACGATTATTGATAAGGATTCGGCAGTGGATTATGCCAAACAAACCAAAAAAGACTTGGCAGAAATTATTTTAAATAAAATAGTAAAATGTTTAGAGTGAGCTAGAGCAATCTAGCTCTTTTTATCGGAGGACATGTGTTTATTAAGGTATGTGTTAATCAAAATTTCATCGGACTAGATCAAGCCTATACCTACTATACCGACTTACCAGAAGAGGAAATTTTTTTAGGCCAGCGGGTTTTAGTTCCTTTTGGGAAAAAGACTCTCTTAGCTTTTGTTTTAGAAAAAAATGTAGAGAATGATTTAGACGTTAAGGCAAAGTCCATTTTGAAAGTCTTAGAAAAAGAGCCTTTTTTACCACAAGACCTCTTTTCTTTAAGAAAAAAAATGGAAGAAGCGTATTTTACGACTCCGTTTAATACCCTATCCTACATGTTGCCTCCTAATAATAGTCGGGGAATCTATTGGGAAAAAGGAAAGTATTGGGTAGAAAATCTTCCTGACCTAAATCGCTATGCCTATCTCAAGGGGGAAGGGAAGAATCCTTCCCAAGAAAAGGTCCTTTCTCTATTAAAAGCTCGAGGGCCTCTATTAAAATCGGAAATTTTGTCCACCTTGGATGTGAGTGAATCTCCTATAAAAACCCTAATAAAAAATGGCGTTATTGGTCCTAAGGATTTAGATTTTCCAAAAGGAAAAAAACAAGAACTCACATTAGACCAAAAAAAGGCCTATGATGAATTTTATCAAAGTAACAAAAAGGAAGTCCTACTCTTTGGAGTTACAGGAAGTGGGAAAACAGAACTTTATCTCCACTGGGCCCAAGATACGATAGATCAGGGAAAAAAAGTCTTAATTGTCTTGCCGGAAATCTCCCTGACACCTCAAATGGTGGAACGAGTTCAAGGCCGATTTGGAAAAAGAGTTAGCGTCATGCATTCTAAATTAAATGATGGCCAAAGGAAACTGGAATGGACCAGGGTTCGGAATAATGAAGTGGATGTTGTGGTGGGAGCAAGATCAGCAATTTTTGCACCCATCGAAAATCTAGGCTTGATTATTATCGATGAAGAGCAAGAATCTTCTTATCAATACCATCAATCCCTGCGTTATGATGTTAGAGAAGTGGCAAAAATGCGGTCAGACTTAACTGGTTGCCGGGTGGTTTATGGCTCTGCAACGCCAGAAGTTAGTTTATTTTACCGGGCTCAAAAAGGAGAATTGACTTGCATTTTTCTTAAGCAAAGGATTTTAAATAGGCCTCTAGCTAAGGTTCATTTAGTAGATATGCGAAAAGAACTAGCCAGTGGAAATATTTCTATTGTTAGTAATCTTTTGTACAAAAAGATTGATCAGACCTTGAAAAAGAAAAAACAGGTTATTTTATTTTTAAATCGGCGGGGTTATTCCAACTTTATTTCTTGTAGGCACTGTGGTTCGGTGATTAAATGTGATTCATGTGATATCTCCATGAACTACCACAAGACAATTCATCGCTTAAGGTGTCACTATTGTGGAGCAACAAAACCTCTACCCAAGGTTTGCCCAGTATGCGGGTCTAATCTTATTAAGCCTTTTGGCATAGGAACGCAACAAGTGGAGGAAATTATTCAGGGGCTTTTCCCAGAAGCTAAGGTTTATCGAATGGACCGAGATACCACTTCTAAGAAAGAAAGTTATTTTACCCTATATGAACAGATGAAAAATAGAGAAATTGATATTTTAATTGGAACACAGATGTTGGCTAAGGGCTTGGACTTTGAACATGTCACTCTAGTGGGGATTTTGGCGGCAGAAACCTCTCTTTTCATCTCTGATTATCGAGCGGAAGAGCAGTGTTATGCACTTTTAACCCAAGTGTCAGGTCGGTCAGGGCGTGGAGAAAATCCAGGAGAAGTAGTATTACAAACTTACAACCCTGATAACTACGCTATCCAATATGCCAGTCAAGGGGATTATTTAGATTTTTATCAAAGAGAAATTCGCCAAAGGGGAAGCTATGCTTACCCACCCTTTAAAGACTTAATTACAGTCCAAGTAACAGGGGCTAACAAAGAAGAAACCTATCAAGTGACGGAAAATTTTTATCGGGAAATTGGCAGAAAAATACGAGGCTCTAGCATTGTGGGCAGTCGAATTATTGAAAATCCAAAGATTAAAAACAAATATACCTTTAAGTTCCAGCTAAAATCAAGCAAAGAAGAGTTAGCCTTGTTAAGGGATTCCCTAAAATGGGTATTTAAGAAGTATATGGAATTAGGAAAAAATAAGGTCTATATTGATATTATATTTGAGAGGTGATGAAATGGCCTTAAGACAAGTAAGAATAGATGGAGATCCACTGTTAAGAAAAAAATCGAGAGAAGTAAAAGAAGTCAATGACCATATTAGAGAACTCATTGATGATTTATTTGATACAATGTACGAAGAAGAAGGGGTAGGAATTGCAGCTCCTCAAGTTGGTGTTTTAAGACGTATTTTTGTTGTAGATGACAGAGAAGGGAATAAGCTGGCTCTTATTAACCCTCAGTTAGAAACGTCTGGAGAAGAGCAAGAGGCTATGGAAGCCTGTTTATCTGTACCAAATATGCAAGGAGTTGTGACCCGTAAGGCCAAAGTTAAAGTTTCTTATTTAGATGAAAACGGGGAAGAACAAAGCTTAGAAACAGATACTTTTTTGGCCAGAATCATCCAACATGAAAATGACCATTTAGATGGAGTTTTGTATACAGACCGGGCTAGTAAAGTGTATACCATGGAAGAAATTGAAGCCATGGAAAAAGAGCAAGAAAAGCAAAGAGAAGAAAGAGGGGAAAATTCTTGAGGATTGTTTTTTTTGGAACACCAGATTTTGCCTGTCCAGCTTTAAAAAAAATTGCAGACCTTCATGAAGTAAGTTTAGTTGTGACCCAACCAGATGCCAGAGCAGGAAGGGGAAAAAAGCTAAAACAATCTCCCTTAGGGGATTTGGCAGAGGACTTAGAACTGCCTCTTTTCAAGCCAGAAAGCCTTAAAGATTTCCAAGTACAGGAAAGATTAAGGGAAGAAAAGGCAGATGTATTTATTGTCGTGGCCTATGGAAAAATATTACCTAAAGAAGTATTGGACCTACCTAAGTTTGGATGTTTCAATATTCATGGGTCCCTTCTCCCTGCTTACCGGGGAGCGGCTCCTATTGAAAGAGCTATTTTAAATGGGGATGAAAGAACAGGAATTTCTATAATGAAGATGGGAGTTGGCTTAGATGATGGACCAATCGCCCTCCAAGAAAGTCTAGAAATTGGAGAAAAAACTTCTTTAGAGCTAAGATGTGACCTTAGTCGATTAGGGGCAGACCAAATGGTCAAGGCTTTGGACCTTATCCAAGAAGGAAGTCTAAAACTAAAAGACCAAGACGACTCAAAGGCAACTTATGCTGAAAAGATTACCAAAGCAGATGGACTTTTGAATTTAGGACAGGATACGGTATTTCAAATGCTTCGAAAGATTCAAGGTATGGATGGATACAAGGGTGCCTATTTTGAAAGTTTAGATGGTAAGGTGAAGGTGTTTAAGGCCAAAGCAATAGACAAAAATTTAGAAGATCTCTTGGAAGTTGGAAAAAGCTTATACCTAAAAGCTTTAGATGGGAGTATTGAGGTGTTAGAAATTCAAGCCTCTGGGAAAAAGAGAATGGATGCCAAGGATTATTTAAGAGGAAATACCATTCAATGGAATAAGAAATAGAAAGGGTTAATCGTATGCCATATTATTATATGAATACTTCCTATATTATTTATATTTTACCAGGACTTATTTTGGCTCTTTATGCTCAAGCCAAAGTAAAAGGTGCCTATAAAAAATATGGGGAAATTTTTAGCCAGTCCGGTTATACTGGGGCCACCATTGCAAGAGAAATTTTAGATCGAAATGAGCTAAGTAATATTCCAATCCAAAGAGTTTCTGGGAACTTAACAGATTTTTATAATCCAGGAGATAAGACTCTACATCTAAGTGAAGGCGTTTATGGGGCAAATTCTGTTGCAGCCTTAGCTATTGCTGCCCATGAATGTGGTCATGCCATCCAAGATGCCACGGACTACGCTCCCCTACGAATTCGGTCTTACCTAGTTCCTGCAGCACAGTTTGGATCTAACTTTGCTTTTATTCTCTTCTTTGCAGGTTTATTTTTTAGTCAATTTTTAATGAACTTAGGAATTGCTCTGTATGCCATTGCCGTTTTATTTACTTTAGTTACGTTGCCTGTAGAATATAACGCCAGTGGTCGGGCAAAAACAATTTTAGCAGGTATCTTGCCTCAAGGGGAGATGGAAGGGGTTCATTCGATGCTTAATGCTGCAGCCTTAACCTATGTGGCAAGCATGGCAACAGCCTTAGGAACCCTATTTAGGCTCTTAGCTTTAAGTGGAAATAGAAGAGATTAGTATGGTTCGAGAAGAGATTTTACAGGCTCTTTTAAGAGTTGAGGCGGGAGAAAACACCTTAGAAGAAGTCTTAAATAGAAAAATGAAGAATAAACAAGACCAAGGGCTTTATCGGGAGATTCTAAAGGGAATTTACCGGCACCTTATTACTATTGACTACTTCATCCATTCTTTTTTAAAGAAGAAAAATCAAAAGCTTCACCTTCCGATTCAAATGATTTTACGAATGAGTTTTTACCAATGGATGTATTTGGACAAGATTCCAGCCCATGCCATTGTTTACGAAGGTGTAGAGCTAGCAAAAAAAGTGGGTCATAGGGGAAGTGTTGGTTTTGTTAATGCTATTTTAAGAAAAGCCACAGCCCAAAAATTAGACCCTGAAGCCCTTCATTTTAATTCATTGGAAGAAGAGATCCACATAAAGTACTCCCTTCCCGTAGAGTGGACTCGGTATTTTATTAAAAATTATGGAGAAGATTGGACCCTAGATTTTGCGAAAAACTCTGTAAAAATTCCAGACCTTCATCTTCGAGTGAATACCAATAAAATCTCTAGTCAGGACTTAAAAAATTCTTTGAAAAAAGAAGGGATAAACCTTGTAGACTTGAAGGGGGTTTGCCAGGGTCTTGAAGTTTTAGAGGGAAATATCTTTGAAACGGAAGAGTTTAAACAAGATTTATTTTATGTTCAAGACAAAGCAGCTATGATGGTGGCTGAATTTGCCTTAGAAAAAGAAGAAATGATAGAAAGGGTTCTAGATGTTTGCGGCGCTCCAGGCGGTAAGTCTATTGGGATGTCCTTTCTCAATCCAGACCTAGAAATTTTCTGCTGTGATGTCACAAAGGAAAAGGTGGATAAAATTAAAGAAAATCTCCACCGCCTGGACTTAAACCAGGTGAAAGCATTAAAAAGAGATGGTCGCAATTTAAGTCCAAGAGAAAGAGATGCATTTGACCTGGTTCTTTTAGATGCTCCTTGCTCAGGACTTGGTTTATTACGAAGAAAACCAGAAATAAAATATAATAGAACATTAAAAGACATGAAAAGTCTTGTAAAATTACAGAGACAGCTTTTAGATACCTCTAGTCAATGTGTAAAACCAGGAGGGAAATTAGTCTATTCAACTTGCACCTTAAGCAAAGAAGATAACGAAATGATGTTGGAGGACTTTTTAATTCACCATAAAGACTTTGACCTATTGGATCAAAAAGTTTTAAATTTAAATGAAGAGACGGATGGATTTAAGATGTTTAAGTTGGTGAAAAAATGTTAGCCTTAAATGAACAATCTCTGAAAGAACTAAAAAATACTCTAGAGGACATGGGACAGGCAAGTTACCGGAGCAAGCAAATTTTTGATTTTTTCCACAAAGAAGGAAAAACAAATATTAAAGATTGCACAACTCTGCCGAAGGACTTAAGGGAAGACCTAAGTAAAAAGGACCTCTGTAAAATAGACATTGCTCATGTTTTTGAGTCTAAAAAAGACCCAACCAAAAAATTTCTATTTCGCTTAGAAGATGGACATTTAATTGAAGGGGTTTTGATGCAAAATAACTACGGATTTAGCCAGTGTATTTCTACCCAAGTGGGTTGCCGGATGGGATGTAGATTTTGTGCTTCAACACAAGGAGGCCTTGTTCGAAACTTAAGTCCTTATGAGATGCTGGGCCAGGTCTACCAGGCAAGTAATCGTTACGGAAAAATCCATAGTATTATTTTAATGGGCTCAGGAGAGCCGCTGGATAATCTAGATAATGTGTTGAGATTTTTAAATCTTTTAAATGCAGAAAGAGGCTACCATATGAGCTATCGAAATATGACTCTTTCTACCTGTGGCCTAGTACCAGGGATTCTAGACTTGGCAAAACAAAATCGTAAGGTGAATTTGGCTCTGTCTCTACATTCCCCCTTTCAGGAAGTTCGGGAAAAAATGATGCCTATAGCCAAGAGATATAAATTAAATGAAGTATTTAAGGCCTTGGATGAATATACAGAAAACTTAGGTCGTCGAGTCTCTTATGAGTATACTCTTATTGATGGGGTCAACAATCGAGACCAAGATGTGGTAAAATTAAAGGAGCTCTTGGGCCATCGACTCCACCACTTAAATTTAATTCCCTTAAATCCCATAAAGGAATATGGAAAAAACAGGCCCCAAAGAGATAAGATTCAAGATTTTAAAAAGAGATGTGAAGACATGGGATTAAATGTCACCATTCGGCGAGAACAGGGAGGAGATATTAAGGCTTCCTGTGGCCAATTAAGACAAAAATTTGAGGAAGAGGAACGGGTATGAAAGCATATGGCGCAACGAACGTTGGCAAGGTTCGTAAAAACAATGAGGATGCATTTATAATTTTAGAGGAAAAAGACATCTACCTATTGGCTGACGGTATGGGAGGTCACTTGGGAGGAGAATTTGCCTCGACCATGGCGGTTAAGGACCTGAAAGATCTCCTAAGCCAAGCCCAAGATAAAGAGGCCATTACAAGGGCCATCCAAGAAGTCAATGAAAGGATTTATGATAAATCCTTAGAAGACGAAAACTTGGCAGGAATGGGAACGACCCTATCCATGATTTATATTCTGGGTAAGGAACTCTACTATGCAAACATAGGAGACAGTCGAATTTATCGTGTTCAAAATAAAAAATTAGAACAATTAACGGTGGATGATTCTTATGTGAACTATTTAGTAGAAGTTGGTGCTATTAGTCAGGAACAGGCTAAAGATCATCCCAAGAAAAATGTTTTACTAAAGGCTTTGGGAACAACAAAAGAAATTGATGTATTTGTTCAAAGCTTGACTTGGGAAGAAGATGATATTTACTTACTTTGCTCAGATGGTTTAACCAACATGTTGGAGGAAGAGGAAATACTAAAAATTATTTCTAGCTCCGATCCAAAAACAGGTGTAGAAAAATTGATTAACCGAGCCTTAGAACATGGGGGCAAAGATAATATTACTGTCATTGTATTAACAACTAAAGGAGGTGCCCAATGATAGGTTGTACTTTAGCAGACCGCTATGAAATTCTTGAAAGAATTGGTAGTGGAGGCATGGGCTATGTCTATAAAGCCTATGATAAAAGATTAGACCGAATTGTGGCTTTAAAGGTTTTAAAATCTGAATATAATGAGGATGAGTCCTTCGTTCGAAAATTTCGCAGAGAATCTCTAGCGGCAGCTAGTATTTCTCATCCCAATATTGTCAGTATCTATGATGTAGGGTCTGAAATTTTAGAAGGTCAAACCTACTACTATATTGTCATGGAATACATTGATGGGAAAACTTTAAAGGAAGTTATTAATAAAGAAGGACCCCTGCCAGTTAAGCAAGCCCTTCACTTCACCCTACAAATTGCAGAAGCCTTAAAAGTGGCCCACAGTAAGCATATTGTCCACCGAGATATTAAATCCCAAAACATTATGGTTACCAAGGATTATAGGGTTAAGGTTACAGACTTTGGGATTGCGCGAATTGTTGGAAATTCAACAGTAACCATGACAGACTCTGTGATGGGAAGTGTCCACTATTTTTCACCAGAACAAGCCAAAGGAGGGAAAATAGATACCCGATCAGATATCTATTCCTTAGGGATTGTTTTATTTGAAATGCTAACAGGGGATGTTCCCTTTGATGGAGAAAATCCAATTTCTGTTGCCCTGATGCATATTCAAAATCATATGCCCCTTCCTTCAGATATCAATCCCAACGTGGATGTTGCCGTAGATGAAATCTTTAAGAAGATGACCATGAAGGATCCAAAAGAGAGAATCCAAAAGGTGGAAGATTTAATTCAAATGTTAAAGGACTATCTTTTGAATCCTCGAGCACAGAAAAAACGGGTAAGTGCCATGAAGAGGGGCCAAACACAACCTTTGAGTCAAACGGAAATTTTACAAGCACAAAACAAGGCTACTAGCAATGAAAAAAAGGTTCGTCGAAGAAATGAAGGCGCAAGGGAACCGGCACGAAAGAAAAAGAAAAAATCTAATTCGTTAGCAGCTGTTTTAGGAGTCCTTGTAGCCATTGCCTTATTTGTTGGTCTGGTTTATGGTGGTTATAAATATTTAACCCGAGATTCTAAAGAAGAAATCGTCTTAGAAGACTACACTAACCAACCCTTAACGAAAGTCCAAGAAGAACTAGAAGAGTTAGGACTTTTATATGAAATTAGTGATCAAAAAGACAATAACGACCTTGAACCTGGAACAGTTCTAGAACAAACCCCAGAAAAGGGAAGTCGCCTGAAAAAGGGAGATACGGTTTATCTTGTTGTATCTAAGATGGCTAGCGAAACGACTATTCCATCTGTTAAGGGACGAAGTTATGATGAAGCCAGAAGCTTGTTGGAAAAAGCAGGCTTGACTATCGGATCGGTCAATTACGAATTTGATGAAGAAATTCCAGAAAAGATGGTAATTTCAACAGACCCTAAAGAAGGTACTGCTTTGAAACCAGGAAGTTCAGTGACCTTAATTGTCTCTAAGGGAGAAAATGATGAAACTGTTGTTGTTCCTGACTTAAAGGGGAACAGTGTAGATTTAGCTCGAAAATATTTAGAAGAAGTTGGCTTAAAAGTTGGAAGTATAGATGAAAAAGAAGACGGCAGTGTAGATGTTGGTGAAGTAGTTAAACAAAGCTATGAAGAAGGAACCAAAGTTTCTAAGGGAACAGCTGTGAATTTAATTATTCGAAAAAAAGACGAGTCCACTAGTAACACTGGTTCTGGAGAAGACAATAAAACTCGAAACTTTAAGCTCAACGTCAATATTCCTGACGACGATCAATCCCATACCCTAACCGTTCAACGAAAAGGGAATGGAGGGACAGAAACAGTTCTTGAACGAACTGTAGATAGTGGGCAAACATCCAATTTAAAATTAAAGGGAAAATCAGGCGATGTTTTTGAAGTCTATGTAGACGGAAACATTGTTAATTCCTATGTGGTGGGTCAATGACCAGAGGAAAAATCATCCGATTATTAGGAGGCTTTTACACCGTTGATTCAGAAATTGGCCTAGTAGAAACCCATGCCAAGGGGAACTTTAGACATTTTGGTCAAAAGCCCTTAGTAGGGGATTGGGTTGATTTCACTATAGAAAAAAAAGAAGGGGTCCAGGTTCTCGGTTATATTGAATCCATTGAAGAAAGGACCAATACTCTTTTAAGGCCTCCTGTAGCTAATGTAGACCAGGTTATCCTCTGTGTGCCAGTTAAAGATCCTGCCTATAATCTTCAGCTGGTGGATAGTATTTTGGTCCATTATGAAATGGAAAATCTTCCCATCGTCATTCTCATCACCAAGGCGGATTTAGATCCGTCCAAAGCCAAGGAATTGGCGGAAATTTACCAACTGGCAGGTTATACTAGCAAGATGGTGAACTTAAAATCTCAAGGAATAAAAGAAGCTCTCCTTCCTTTACTAAGAGGAAAGACCAGCGTTTTGGCAGGGGTTTCAGGAGCAGGAAAATCCACCCTAACTAGCCTTTGTCTAGGACGGAAGTTACAAACAGGGTCTGTGAGTGAAAAAACCAGAAGGGGAAAACATACCACTCGCCACGTGGAAATTTATCCTGGAGATGGCTTTTATCTCCTAGATACCCCAGGCTTTAGCCGGATGGATTTGGATGATTGTAAACCAGAGGACTTGGCAGACTATTTTCCAGAAATGAAGAAACAAGTAGGTCCCTGTAAATTTAAGGACTGTAGCCACATAAGTGAACCCCAATGTGCAGTAAAGAAAAAGTTACAAGAGGGTTTAATTGCCAAGTCTCGCTACGAAAACTACGCTAGTTTTTATCAAGAATTAAAAGAAAGAGAGAAAAACAAATGGCACTGATTGCTCCATCTATTTTATCTGCTAATTTTGCAAATTTAACAGAAGCCTTTACTTTACTGAATAAAGGGCAATGTGACTATATTCATATTGACGTTATGGATGGTCACTATGTAAATAATCTTACTTTCGGACCGCCAGTTATTGGTCATTTAAGACCTTTAACAGAGATTCCCTTTGATGTTCATTTGATGATTGAAAATCCAGAAAGAAGTTTAGAGGCTTATAAAAAAGCTGGGGCGGATATTCTTACGGTTCATACGGATGCCACAACCCACCTCCACCGAACTATTCAAAAAATAAGAAATTTGGGCATGGCTCCTGGTGTGGCCTTAAATCCGGCACAAAGCTTAGAAGAAGTAAGATATATTTTAAGAGATGTAGACTTGGTTCTTTTAATGAGTGTGAACCCTGGATTTGGAGGGCAGTCCTTTGTTCCTCAAGTTTTAGATAAGATTAAGGACTTAGATAAGATGCGAAAAGAAGGCGGCTACTCCTTTAAGATAGAAGTAGACGGCGGAATTAAGTTAGAAAACGCGAAGGAAGTTGTAGATGCAGGGGCAGATATCTTGGTTTCTGGAAGTGGAGTCTTTAAGACCCAAGATCCCATTGCTACAATGAAGGAATTTAAGGAGTTTTAATGAAGGTACTGATTGTATCCGGAGGCGACGCCCCCTCAAAGTCTCTTTTGGAAGAATATAAAGATTGGTATGTGATTGCCGCTGATAGAGGGGCAGAAGCTCTTTTAAAGGCTGGAATCTATCCAAATCTTTTAATTGGCGACTTGGATTCTGTAGAGACTTCTTTTACGAAAGACTTAAAAGATCGACAAGTTCCTATTAAGACCTGGCCTAAAGAAAAAGATGAAACAGATACCCATCTTTGTTTATTGGAGGCCATACGTCTTAAAGCGGATTTAGTTCATATTGTAGGTTGCTTTGGAAGACGGTTTGATCACACCATGGGGCACTTAGCTCTTTTAGAACTAGCTCGCGACTATAAGATTCCTTGCTATCTAGTGGATGATCAAAATAAAGTATCTATGATTACCAAGGGGAAGTATGAAATCAAGAAAGACGGCTATACCTACCTTAGTTTAGTCCCCATAACAGAAGAAATCACCTTGAGTCTTTACAATATGAAGTATCCTTTAGAAAGAGAAAGTCTTTACCGAAAAAAAAGCCAGGGAATTAGTAATGAGATTTTAGGGGAAAGTGGCACTATTAAATTATATAAGGGGAAATCCTATTTAATTTTGTCCAAAGATAAATAAAAAAAGTGAGTTCCTAGGAACTCACTTTTTCTTTATGGTTAATTTTATATATGGGATTAAAGAGCTCTCTTTACTTTACCAGAGCGTAAGCAACGAGTACAAACATAGATTCTCTTTGGACTTCCATCTACAACGGCACGAATGCGTCGTACATTTGGAGACCAAGTTCTATTTCCTCTACGATGAGAGAAAGAAACAGTATTTCCAAAAATTTTACCTTTACCACAGATTTCACATTTTTTTGCCATAGAGCACACCTCCTATCCCAAATATACATTTTCGTTTTTTCAATACTCCTTATTCTACCATACAATAGGCATACTTGCAATAAAAATAATTTTATTTAACTTGGGACTTCTATTGACAAGTAAATTGACTATCCATATAATGATTTTAGCTTAAATCACTTTGCCGGAGGGAACGATGAATTATTTACAAATTAAGGATATTTCAAAGACTTTTGAAGAGAAAAGAGTCTTAAATCATATTAACTTACAAGTGCAGAAAGATGAATTCTTAACCCTTCTAGGGCCAAGTGGTTGTGGAAAGACAACCTTGTTAAGAATTTTAGGTGGCTTTGAACAAGCGGATGCAGGTCAAATTATTTTTGAAAACAAGGATATTAGCCACCAAGCTCCCTATGAGAGGCCTATGAATACTGTCTTTCAACAATATGCTCTTTTTCCACACTTAAATGTCTACAATAACATTGCCTTTGGTTTAAAATTAAAAAAAATGAAAGCGCAAGAAATTAAGGAAAGAGTATCAAAGATTTTAGAACTGGTCAACTTAGTGGGGTATGAAACAAGAACTATCCAAGGCCTTAGTGGAGGGCAACAACAAAGAGTTTCTATTGCTAGAGCCTTGGTTAATGAACCCAAGGTTTTATTATTAGATGAACCCTTGGCAGCTCTAGATCTAAACTTGAGAAAAAGGATGCAGTTGGAGCTGAAAAACATGCAACAACAAGTGGGAATTACCTTTATTTATGTTACCCACGACCAAGAAGAAGCCCTGACCATGAGTGATAAGATTGTGGTTTTAAATGAAGGAGAAATTCAACAAATTGGGTCTCCAGTAGATATATACAATGAACCTAAAAACTCTTTTGTAGCAAATTTTGTGGGACAAAGTAATATTCTCAAAGGAATTATGGTAAAAGATTTTTTAGTAAAAATTAACGGCATCGATCTTATTTGTGTTGACAAAAATTTTGCTAAAAATGAAAGAGTTCAAGTAGTTATTCGTCCAGAAGATGTTGAAATTTCAAAAGATAAGGGACCTTTCGAAGGAAGGGTTCTTTCTACTGTATTTAAGGGAATTCACTATGAAATGGTCCTAGAGATTATGGGAAAAGAATGGTTAAGCCAGTCGACCCGTCCCTGGCCTGTAGGAGAAGAGGTTCGTGTGTTCATTGATCCTGAGAATATTCACGTGATGAAGGAGGAAAGCCATGCGTAAACTGACCCTGCCCTACTTTTTTTGGCTCCTGGTATTTGTGGTTTTTCCCCTGCTATTAATTATCTTATTAAGTTTACAGCCAAACAAAGATTTTAACCCTTTTCATTTATCCTGGACCTTAGAAAACTATGAAAAGTTTTTTACTCCTATGTATTTAAATATTTTCTTAAGGAGCCTTCGATTTGCCTTTTATTCCACTCTGGCTTGCCTAATTTTAGGCTATCCCATTGCTTATTTTATTAGTCGCTTGCCTGAAAATAAAAGAGACTTTTATATTGTTTTAATCCTTATTCCTATGTGGATGAATTTCCTGTTAAGGACCTATGCTTGGATTACCCTCTTAGGAAACCATGGAATTTTAAATCAACTTCTTGGTCTTTTGGGACTAGGACCCTTCTCTTTTATGTATAACCGTGGAACTATCTTAGTGGGGATGATTTATAACTTTTTACCCTTTATGGTCCTACCAATTTATACGGTTCTCTTAAAGATGGACCAAGACCTTATTGAAGCGGCAAAAGATTTAGGAGCCACCAATGGTCAAGTTTTTAAGAAAGTTATTTTTCCTCTATCTATTCCAGGAATCATGAGTGGCATTGGCTTGGTTTTTATTCCTGCTATTTCTACTTTTGTTATTCCAGGGTTTTTAGGAGGAAATAAATATCCATTTATTGGAAACTTTATAGAACAACAGTTTCGCTTTACAGGGAATTGGCCTTTTGGATCCGCTCTATCTGTGAGTCTTTTGCTTATATTGATTTTATTTATACTACTGGGGTCTGTCATCAATAAATCTAGACTGAAGGGAAGGGATAAACAAATTGAAAATAATTAGACGTATTTATTTATTTCTTGCCTATTTATTTTTATATGGGCCAATATTTATTATGATTTTTTATAGTTTTAATGATACAAAACTTAGGGGGGTTTGGGCAGGTTTCACCACTAGATGGTATGTGGACCTCTTCCAAAATGAAGAGATTTTAAAAAGTTTTTATTACACAATCTTAACAGCTCTCGTTGCTACTTTAATTTCTGTTCTTTTAGGTACCATTACAAGTCTAGGTTATTATTTCTTAAAAAAGCCCCAACAAATGATTCTTATGAATTTAAATCAACTACCCGTTTTTAATCCTGATATTGTAACGGCTATTGGCTTAATGAGTCTTTATCAATTGCTCCATTTAAACTTGGGACTTTTTACCTTAATTTTATCCCATGTTGCTTTTTGTACCCCCTATGTCATCTTGAGTATTTTACCGAAGTTAAAACAATTAAACCCCAGGATGATTGAGGCGTCTTTAGATCTAGGGGCCACGCCCATTCAAACATTGAATAAGGTTATCATCTACCAAATCAAACCAGGCATCTTATCTGGAGCCCTGATGAGTTTTACCCTATCCTTAGATGATTTCGTCATTAGTTTCTTTACTACAGGGTCTGGTGTAAGTAATCTAAGTGTTTCGCTTTATTCCATGGCAAAGAAGGGGATAGACCCTTCTATGTATGCTCTGTCGGCAATTATGTTGGTATTAGTTTTTACTCTTTTGTTTATTATTAACAAAAAATTTGATGGACTGCATTGGTCGTAAGGAGTGCAATGAAAAAACTATTTCTTATCTTGACTATGTTTATGTGTATTTTGGCCTTACCTCCTGTCATCCGACTAGGGGAGAAAATACTGTTCGCGTTTATAACTGGGGAGAATATATAAATCCTCAAGCCCTCAAGTTATTTGAAAAAGAATCTGTGTATAAAGTAATATATGAAACCTATGCTTCGAACGAAGATCTTTATGTCAAATTATCTTCTGGAGGTGAGGCCTACGATGTTGTGGTGCCGTCGGATTATTTAATCCAACGCTGCATCAAGGAAGGCTTGGTTCAAAAAATAAATAAAGACAACATCCCTAATTTTCAAAAAGTGATGGATGAGCTAAAGAACCCTTCCTATGATCCAGGAAGCCAATATTCTATTCCCTATTTTTGGGGAACCTTGGGTATTGTCTACAATGGAAAAAATATCCAAGAAAAATTAGATAGCTGGGATTGCCTTTGGGACCAAAAGTACAAGGGTGAAATTCTAATGTATGATTCTCAAAGAGATAGTATTGCTATTGCCTTAAAGAAGCTGGGTTTTAGTATGAATTCAAAAAATCTTCAAGAACTGGAAGCGGCCAAAGATGCCTTGGTTGAGCAAAAACCTTTGGTCTATGCCTATTTGGCAGATGAAAGCCGGGACGTCATGGTTCAAGGAGATGCCGATTTGTGTGCCATGTATAGTGGCGATGCCGTTTTAATGTTGGAACAAAACCGAGATTTACGGTATTTTATTCCAAAAGAAGGCTCAAATTTATTTATGGATTCTTTTATGATTCCTAAAAATGCAGGGAATCTTAAAGGAGCCGAAGCCTTCATTAACTTTATGTGTCGGCCAGACGTTGCTCGAATGAATGTAGATGAGGTTCAAGGGTATTCAACTCCCATTAAGGAAACTTATGAAAATTTACCTAAAGAGATAAAGAATAACCCCATTGCCTATCCAGATTTAAGCAAATTACCGCCTCTGGAAGTTTATGAAGACTATTCCGATGTAAATGAAGTGTACTATGATTTATGGGCTGAAGTACAAGCAGCTCTATAAGTTTTAAGAAAAGAGAAAGGATGGTAAAAATGCATTATAAGTATGTTGTTTTAGGAAATGGTGTGGCAGGTCATGCCGCAGCAAAGGAAATCCGAAAAAATGATCCTGAAGGAAGCATTGCCCTGATCGGCAACGAAAATTATCCAACTTATTTTCGAATTAAATTAACAGAAATGATTTCCACAGGTGTGGATGATTCTGTTTTTCTTGCAAGTAAAGAATCTTACGAAGAAAAAAAGATTGATTTATTTTTAAATACAACGATTACGGAATTTGATAGTGATAAGAAATCTTTAAAAGCAGAAGATGGAAAGGAATTTACTTGGGATAAACTTTTAATTACTACAGGAGCCTCTTCTTTTGTTCCGCCGATTCAAGGTGTAGAAAAGGAAAATATTTTTACCATTCGGTCTTTAGATGACCTGAAAAATTTCCGAACTGCTTTGGAAGAAGCAGAAGACGTTACAGTAATTGGTGGTGGACTTTTAGGTTTAGAAGCTGCTTATTCTATTTTTAAGACAGGCAAAAAAGTCCACATCATTGAAACCTTTAAATACCTCTTAGGTCGACAATTAAATACGGAACAAGGTCAAAAAGTTGAAAATGCATTAAAAGAAATGGGTATGGATGTCCATTGTGGAAAAAACACAAAACAATTTTTAGGAGAAGACAAGGT
>JASBZN010000010.1 GCA_029983435.1 Urinicoccus sp.
TTTTTAATATATCTGATTGAACTTTCATAAGGAATTTTTTATTTGAAGCGCCCCCATCCACATTTAACTTCTTTCTCTTTAAACCACTGTTGGCTTGCATGCACTTCACAACATCATAGGTTAAGTAAGCAATGGACTCTAAAGTAGCCCGAACCAAGTGATTTTTATTGACCCCTCGAGTCAAGCCAAAAATGGCACCCTGACAGTAAGGATTCCAATAGGGAGCGCCTAAGCCCGTAAAGGCAGGAACCACAATGGAACCGTTGGTATCCTTTACAGAAAGAGCCATCGCCTCTGATTCTTCTGCACTGGTCATAAAGCCCAGTTGGTCTCGGAGCCACTGAATAGCCGACCCCGCAACAAAAATAGATCCCTCTAAGGCATAAGTCGTTTGACCATTAATTTCCCAGGCAATGGAAGTCAGAAGACCATTTTTACTAATAATAGGCTGGTCCCCTGTATTCATAAGAACAAAAGCCCCTGTACCATAGGTGTTTTTTGCCTCTCCAGGTTCAAAGCAAGATTGGCCAAAAAGAGCCGCTTGTTGATCCCCTAAAACCCCTGTAATGGGAATTTCACGGCCGAAAAAAGAAGAAGAGGCGGACCCAAAATAGCCAGCAGAAGGACAAACCTCTGGAAGAATCTCCCGAGGAATATCCAAAAGGTCTAAAAGCTCTTGGTCCCACTCTTTGGTGTGAATATTGTAAAGCATGGTCCGGCAGGCATTGGAAACATCCGTCTTATGTATTTTTCCGTGGCTAAAACGGGACATGAGGTAAGTATCTACCGTTCCAAAGGCAATCTCTCCACGTTTACACCGGTCCCGAAGGCCAGGAATAGAATCCAAAAGATACTTAATTTTCGTTGCAGAAAAATAAGCGTCAATTACTAAGCCGGTTTTTTGTAAAATAGTATCCACATAGCCTTGGGCCTTTAAGGCATCCGCCATGGGAGCTGTCCGCCGGCACTGCCAAACAATGGCATTGTGAATGGGTTCGCCTGTTTTACGATCCCAAAGGATTGTCGTCTCCCTTTGGTTACTAATGCCAATGGCCTGAATGTCCTTGGCCTCAACAGAAGACTTAGCTAAAGCCTCTGCCGCCACCCCCGACATGGTAGAGAAAATATCAATGGGATTTTGTTCCACCCAGCCAGGTTTTGGAAAGTACTGGGGAAATTCCTTTTGAGCCAGGGACACCACTCTCCCCTCCTCATCAAAAAGGATGGCACGGGTACTGGTTGTGCCAGCATCTAAAGATAGAAAGTAGGTCAATTCCATCTCTCCTTTCCCCTTTATTGTACCACAATTTTACTCCTTCCCTAGGAAAAATTAACCAGATAAGGGTGTCTATGATATAATACAAAAAGGTGATAGAATGATTTATTTAGACCATGCGGCAACGACTCCCCTAGATGGGGAGGTTTTAAAAACGTATATAGAGATGTTGGAAGAATACGGGAATCCTTCGAGCCTCCATCAATTGGGCAAGAGGGCGCAAAAATTTTTACGCCAGGCTAGGGAAGGGATTGCTGGACTTTTTAATGTGGATGATCGGGAGGTTTATTTTACTTCTGGGGCGACAGAGTCTAATAATTGGGCTTTGATTAGCCAGTCTTTAAGCCACAGGGAAGCTTTTGGTCAGGATGAAATTATTGCAAGTAGCTTGGAACATCCTGCAGTAAATAAAACTCTGGACTATTTAGAGGGCTTAGGTTTTAAGGTTCATTTTGTAGATCCTAGAGATGGGGACATCCAAGTAGAGGACTTTTTAAATAAGACGACGGACAGGACTTGCGGCTGGGTTTGTATGGCGGTAAATAATGAAACGGGGTCTATTTTACCTATTGAGGCTTTAGGAGAAGAAGCCAGGGACCGAAAGATTTATTTTCATGTAGACGGGGTCCAAGGGATGGCCCTACTTTCTTTGGATTTACGGAAGGTTTTTTTTACTAGTTTAACTTGTTCTGGCCATAAGCTCTATGGGCCCAAGGGTCAGGGTTTTTTAATGACGAAAAATTTAAAGAGGCCTTTAACTCCCTTCCACCATGGTGGGGGCCAAGAGTTTGGGTTAAGACCAGGAACGGTGGATGTTCCAGGGGCTGTAGCCTTATGTAAGGCCTTGGAAATTGCCTATAAAAGGGCAGAAGTCGATGCGAAGGATGACGAAATTTTAAGAGAAACTTGTATTGAAAAATTAAGAGATGCTGGTGTGGATTTTGAAGTGAACGAATTAAAACGCCAATCTCCAAGGATTTTGAGTCTTTGGATCAAGGGAGTTCCAGCCCAGGAACTCTTGATGAAGATGGATATAGGAGGAATTTGTCTTTCGGCAGGAAGTGCTTGCTCTGCGGGGGCTTTGAAGTCTAGTCAAGTGATTGAGAGTATGTATCCAGAGGATCTTAATCGGGGGTCAGAAAGTCTTCGGTTGTCTTTTGGCAGAGGAAATACTCTGGAAGATTTGGATTCTCTAGTGAGGATTTTGGCAAAGGGTTAAAGGAGGAAACATGCGAGTAATTTTAGGAATGAGCGGAGGTGTGGATTCCTCTGTTGCTGCCTATGTATTAAAAGAACAAGGGTACGATGTTATTGGCCTTTTTATGAAAAATTGGGATGATACGGATGAATCTGGATTTTGTACGGCAGAAAGGGACTATGAAGATGTGGCCAAGGTAGCAGATCAGCTAGATATCCCCTATTATTCCATTAATTTTGAAAAGGAATATTGGGACCGGGTTTTTACGTATTTCTTAAATGAATACAAAAAAGACCGGACGCCTAACCCAGATGTGATGTGCAATAAGGAGATTAAGTTCAAGGCCTTTTTAGATTCTGCCATGAATTTGGGAGGAGACTATATTGCCATGGGTCACTATGCTCGGACGAAACGGACAGAGGATGGTAAGGTCCATCTTTTACGAGGGGTGGACCAAAACAAGGATCAAAGTTACTTTTTATCGCAACTTTCCCAAGACCAGCTCCAACGGGCTCTTTTCCCTGTAGGAGACTTGACCAAGGCAGAAGTACGAGCCATTGCAAAAAAATTAGACTTGGCTACAGCGGATAAGAAAGATTCGACAGGAATTTGCTTTATTGGGGAAAGAAATTTTAATGAATTTTTGGCCAACTATCTTCCCAACCAACCTGGAAAGATGATGACCTTAGATGGAAAGGTCATGGGACAACACAATGGTCTTATGTACTATACTATTGGGCAGCGCCAAGGCTTGGGTATTGGTGGAGGAGGAAAAACTGGGGAACCCTGGTTTGTGATAGGAAAGGATTTAAAAACCAAGACCCTCTATGTGGGTCAAGGAAAAAATCATCCAAACCTCTTTTCAGATACTTGCCTAGTGAGTGATTTAAACTTTGTCCAGGGCCAGGCGCCAGGAGAAAGTTTTGAAGCTGGGGTCAAGGTTCGCTACCGGCAAAAGGATGTTCCAGCTTCTGTAGAAATAAAGGGAAATCAAGCCAAGGTCACCTTTAAAGAAAAGGTTCGGGGGGTTACACCAGGCCAAGCTCTGGTCTTTTACCAAGGAGAAGAGTGCTTAGGAGGGGGCCTCATTGATGAAGCCTATTTCCAAGGGGAAAAACGACAATACCAATAAGTTCTCTAGGCCCGGGATTTTCCCGGGTATTTTTATAAAAAAATGTCATCTCTTTTCCTGAAAGGCTTGGAGGAAAGGGAAAAATTGTGTAAGATGATAGTATAAAAGGTGTAAAGGGAGAGAGTCATGGAGAAGGGGAAGAGAAGAAAAATTAGTAAGAAAAAACGCCGAGACCAGATGCGGCGTCGGCGGATTTTATTTTTTTGTTTGGTTTGTTTTGGTCTATACTTAATCTATGGGCTGTGGGAAGTGAAGTTTCGCTTGGCCAATGTCAAGGTAGATGAGGTGGAGGCAGTGGATCTCTATGTCATGCCAGACCAACAAATGGTTCATTTAGACAATAAAAAAGAGCTTAAGTGGATTGTTAAGAAAGTTCGAAAAATTTCTGGACATAAAGAAGACCTCCGGGGCCAGGCCGAAGGTCAAGTACGGTTTATTCATTTGTATTTAAACAACCAAGATCCTATTGAAATTTCCCAAACAGGAGACCAGGTTGCCGTAAATGGTAAGTGGTATCGGGTGAAAAAAATGGATCTCTACCGCTTGGACAAAATCTTTTCTGCGTATTTTAAATGATTAAAGGTCTTCCTTGGCCATGTCCTTGAGCTCTTCTCCATCGAGACGGAAAATAACCCATTCTGTATGGTCATCGGCTCCCAAACTTTGGTAGAGCTCATAAGAAGGGGTATTGGTTTTTAAGCAAGTCCATTCAAAGCGACGGCAATTTTTTTCCACGGCATGTTTTGCCATAAAGGCTAAGCATTTTTTTCCATAGCCTCGGTGGCGGTATTTTGGATCAATATAAAGGTCCTCTAAATACAGGCCTGGGCGACCTTCAAAAGTAGAAAAATTATAGAAGAAAACGAAGTAGCCAATGGGTTCTCCCTCGTAAAGAGGCAGGTACATATTGGCTGTTTTTTCGTCAAATAAAGACTTTTCTAAAATTTCTTCTGTTGCGGTGACATCTTTTAAGAGATCTTCATAAACAGCTAGGTCCTTAATAAAAGATAAAATAGTGGGAACGTCTTCTCGAGTTGCTTTGCGAATGGAAAAACCTTCCAAAGATGTTTTAAATGTATCCATAAGTATTCCTCCTATACTGAATTAAAATCTTTATTAAATGCTATACCCAAAAAATAAGTTTCTATAACAGATTTAAAGGGGGGAAAGATTTTTAGACCCGATTTCGAGTCCAATTTCCTCTTTTATAGGCAGTAAATAAGATGAGAAAGCAAGTAAAGTCTGCTGGCATATAAGAGGCAAATAAATAGCTAATGGGAAGATGTAAGACCCGGACCAGGATGTAAATCAGAGGAAGCTGAATACACCAATCGGCAAGTAAACCTGCATAGAGGAGGGGGCGGTTGTAGCCACTTCCCATAAAGGCAACGCCGCAGCCGAAGCCGTAGCCTAAAAAGGGGAGGAAAAAGGAAGAGAACAAAAGCATTTCAGATCCAATTTCAATGACTTCGGGGTCGGGGATAAAAAGCCCCATAATTCCTTGACGGAATACAATGACAAAGAGTAAGAAGGTTCCCATAATTAAGGCGTTCATCTTAGAGGAAAGCCGTGAAACTTCTTGGGCTGTTTCTGAGTCATTTTGGCCCAAATAGTGGCCTACAAGGGTGGAACCTCCAAGCATCAAACCGTTTAGAGGTAAAAAGGCAGTACTATAAATTTTTCCGGCAATGCCAAAGGCAGAAATAGCCTTGACACCATAAAAAGCAACAAAGCGGATTACCAGGGCATTAAAGACAAAGCGCAAGGTTTGTTGAATACCGTTAGGGATACCAATTCGAAGTAATTTTTTATCGATAGAGGGTACTAGGTGAAAGAGTTGTTTAAAGCGGATACGAATGCCCTTGTGGCCCCTTAAAAGGAGATAAAAGCCTAAAAGAAAGCTAAAGGAAATAGAAATAACGGTAGCTAGAGCAGCCCCATAAACTCCAAGACCAAAACCTGGAATATTAAAAAAGGGGACTTTGGAAAACATAAGGATGGGGTCCAAAATTAAGTTAATCAGGGTAGAGAGGACCATAATATGCATGGGAGTTTTTGCGTCTCCCTGGCAACGGAAAATCGTATTTACAGAAAATGAAGCAAAAAAGACAGGCAAAAAATAAATCCGCAAAAATCCATAGTCTTGGGCCGCTTCAATAACTTCGGGGTCTTGGGTGTAGAGGTGTAAAAGGGGATCAAATAAGAGGAAAAAAATCCCAGCAGAAATCAGAGCCATAAAAACTTTAAAGGTAATGGTCTGTTCGCTAATAGTTAGGGTCTTTTCCCTATCGCCTTGGCCATGGCTTTGGCTAATCATGGAGACAGAACTGGACCCAATGACTTCATTTAAAAAGTCAAAAATCCAAAAAATACCAGTAAAAATCGTGACACCAGCCACAGCGCTACTACTGATTTTACCCACCCAAATCATATCTACCATGTCGTAAATAGCCTCTAGGGCAAAAGATAACATGGTGGGGTAGGAAAGGGACCATAATTTTTTTGATAAGGATTTTTCCATAAAGACCTCCTAACTTCCATAAAATTTTGTTTTCTCCTGGGGAAAACGGAGTCTATAAAAAGAAAAACATCCATCAAAATGGATATTTTAAAACACATCTTGGCAAAAAGTCTCTTAGAATGATTAAATTATATCCCCGTCAAAAAAAGATGTCAATAAAGGGGAAGTCCTAAGGTCTTACGGCTGCCTAAAAAGACCAAACCATAAAATTAAAAAACAGAGAAAAACCTGTGTAAAAAACAAGAAAGAGGGTAATATCATAATAACCTATGTAAAAATGTAAAAAAGATTTAAATCAGGGAGGAATAAAATGGCAAAGAAAACACTTGTGTTATATTTTTCAGTAAACCAACACACAAAACAATTGGCAGAAGTTTTAAGTGATAAACTTGGGGCAGATTTGGAAGAAGTTCATCCAAAAGAAGCCTATCCAGAAAACTACAATGTCTTAGTTACCATGGTAAAAGAACAAATTGAAAATAACGAAATTCCAGAAGCTTGTGAATTGGAACATAAGTTAGAAGATTATGATGTTATCCTATTGGGGACACCAAACTGGTGGAGCCATATAGCACCACCATTGTTGGGCTTAATGAAAGCAAATAAGGTGGAAGGAAAGACCGTTGGTATCTTTGCAACTCATATTGGCGGCGGTATTGGCGGCATTGAAAAGGCTGCAAAAGAAGCATGGCCAAATAACGACTATCTAGAATCCTTAGAAGTATATGGAGATGGTGGTTCTAACAGAGAAAAATTAATTAATGAATGGATTGAAAAAACAAATCTTAAATAAAAGGAGGGCCCTTGAATCAGAAAGATTCAAGGGCCTTTTTATAAGGAAAAGAGGGGCCAGGTCTTAGGACCTGGTTTGTTATGACCTTATATTATGATGGAGATGGATTTTTGGTCAGGTTAATGACTCGCTTTCTTTAAGTTTTGAAAAATAGATGTTTTACTTAAAACTGGATAGAGAAGGCTAGCTAAAATACTGCCAGCTAGGCCTTGGAGAATATTGGGGACAAAGCTCAAAATAGCTGTGCCGAAATTATAGAGAATAAGGCCTTCTGCTAGTAAGTAGCCAAGGGCCATGACCAACCCCCCAATAACTGCACAAAGAGTAAAGTGGAGGGAGGTTTTTTCTCGAAGCCAACCAGTAACAAAGCCTTCTAGACCCTTTACCACCAAGGTAATAGGAGCATAGAAGGTATAGCCTGTAATTAAGTCTGCCAAAGCAGAGCCCAAGCCACCAACGATTCCTCCAGCTGACTTACCTAAGAGTAAACCAGCGCAAATTAAAATAGTATCTCCAATATTTAAATATCCCTTGGTTGCAGGGATGGGGATTTGAATTAGTATTGTTGCCACAGTTGTCAAAGCAATAAACATGGCTAAGATTGTAAGATCCCTTGTTGTGAGTTTTTTCATCTTTATCGCATCCTTTCATTAGCCTAAGTATAAATTAAATCTGACCCCATTAAAAGTATCAATTTAGAAGAGATATATGGAACCAGAAGAAAAGCTTTCTTGTTTACCTGGAAAGGAGGGGGTATAATAAAAAGAGATAAAAGGAGGATAAAATGAATCCGAAAGTAAACAATAGAATAGCCCTTATTGGCTGCCCTATGGACATGGGGGCCAGTATGCGGGGATGCCGGTTGGGACCAGAAGCCATCCGTCTAGCAGGTCTAAAAACCCGCTTGGAAAAAATTGGCTACCAAGTTATTGACCAAGGGGATGTTAATACAACCAATGCCTATGGTCACCACAAAGATAGGGAAAATTTAAACCACTTGGACCTAGTAAAAGAAGCCAATGAAAACCTCTATAAGAAAGTCCATGAGGTCATGGATTTAGGTCAATTTCCCTTGATTTTAGGCGGGGACCATTCCATTGCCATTGGGTCCATTAAGGCGATTTTAGACCACTATGAAGACCTGGGTGTGATTTGGTTTGATGCCCATGGGGATATTAATACGACAGATACTTCCCCTTCAGGCAATATTCATGGGATGCCTGTAGCAACCCTCATGGGGCATGGAAGCTCTCAATTAATTGATATTGGTCAAAAGGACCACTTTTTAAAAAAGGAACACATTGTCTATATTGGGTCCAGAGATTTGGATTTTGGAGAAAGAAAGATTATGCGGGACTTGGGAGTCAAGGTTTTTACCATGCACGAAGTAGATGCCCTTGGAATCCAAGAAGTAATGAAACAGGCCCTAGATTATCTTCGAGAACGGACCGAACATATCCACGTGAGTTTTGACATGGATATTTTAGATCCAGAAGTGGCCCCAGGGACTGGGACCAAGGTGCCAGGAGGCATGGCTTACCGGGAAGCCCACCTGTGTTTAGAAAGTGTTGCTCAAAGTAACTCCTTAGTAAGTTGTGAGTTTGTGGAAGTGAATCCTATTTTGGACCATGAAAATAAAACGGCTGAAACAGCAGTGGCTTTGGCGGGGTCCTTATTGGGAGAATGGCTTATTTAATGGATTTTTAAATAAAAGAGAAAGAAGGGGAAGCCCTTCTTTTTTTATCTTTCAAACCAAAGCCCCTTGCGGAAGCAGAACTTGTAAGGAATAAAAACTTAGAAAAGTGGGTTATCAAGACCTTTTTCAATAAAAATGAATATCTTTCTTCCTATTAAACAGATTTATTTTGTGAAAATTATGGATCAATTCGGTATAGTTGTGTTATGATAAGTGTACAAAACTACAAAATTAAGTGATTTAATAGGAAGCTTTTTATAAAAAGCTTTAATAGAGAGGAGGCAAGGTGTGTTTCACATGGGCCTAGATGTTGGGTCGACAACAGTTAAAGTTGTTGTTTTGAACCAACAAAACGAAAGAGTTTATGAGAGTTATGAAAGACATTACTCAGATATTCATAAAACTGTTCACCATATCTTTAACCAATGCAAAGATCAGTTTAAAGGTAGTGAGCTCACCGTTATTACGACAGGCAGCGGAGGTTTGTCTGTTCATAAAGATTTGGGGATTGACTTTGTTCAAGAAGTGATTGCAGGCAAGCTTGCCATTGACACGTTTATCCCTGAAACAGATGTAGCTATAGAACTAGGTGGGGAAGATTCTAAAATCACCTACCTAAAAGGAAGTATTGAGCAGCGGATGAACAGCATTTGTGCTGGGGGGACCGGTGCTTTTATTGACCAAATGGCATCTCTTTTGGAAACAGATGCCCAGGGTTTAAACGAAAGAGCAAAAAAACATACAAAACTTTATCCCATTGCTTCTCGTTGTGGAGTCTTTGCCAAAACGGATATTCAATCCCTGATTAACCAAGGGGCTTCAGAAAATGATATTGCCGCTAGTGTTTTTCAATCTGTTGTCAACCAAACTATTTCTAATCTAGCTTGCGGTCGGCCGATTCGGGGGCGGATTGCCTTTTTAGGGGGACCTCTGACTTTTTTAGACCAACTTCGTCAACGCTTTATTGAAACCTTAAACTTAACAGAGGACGAGATTATTGTTCCAGATCGGGGGGAACTCTTTGTAGCGACAGGGGCTGCTATTGCTTCTAAGTCTTCCAAAGTTTATACCATGGAGGAGCTATGTTACCGCTTAGACCACCCGATCCAACACGAAAACCGAGAAAAGCGAATCCTAGAACCCCTTTTTAAAAACCAAGAAGAAGTAGATGCGTTTCAAGAAAAGCATCGAGGAAAAGACCTTCATAAACGGTCTTTAAAGGGATATCATGGAAAAATTTACCTGGGGATTGACTCTGGATCCACCACCTCTAAGCTTGTGGCTCTATCGGAAGATAAGGAAGTTCTCTATAGCTTTTATGGGTCGAATAAAGGACGCCCCATTGATATTATTAGAGACCAGCTCTTAAAGATTTACCAAGAAAAAGAAGAAGACGCCGTTATTGTTTCCACTGGTGTAACGGGCTATGGGGAAGACTTTTTAAAGGCAGCTTTTCATCTAGACTTTGGAGAAGTTGAAACGATTGCCCACTATAAGGCTGCAAAATATTATGACCCAGAAGTGGATTTTATCTTGGATATTGGTGGCCAGGACATGAAGTCTATGAAGATTCAAGACAATACCATCTCTTCCATTCTTTTAAATGAAGCTTGCTCGTCTGGTTGCGGGTCTTTTTTAGAGGCCTTTGCATCTACTGTGAACCTAACACCCCAAGAGTTTGCCCAAGAGGCTCTTTTGGCCAAAAATCCTGTGGATTTAGGGAGTCGGTGCACAGTTTTTATGAACTCCAATGTCAAACAGGCCCAAAAAGAAGGGGCAGAGATTGGAGATATTGCAGCCGGTCTTTCTTATTCTGTTATTCGTAATGCCATTCAAAAAGTTATTAAGATTCGAGACCCCAAAGACTTAGGTCAACATATTGTGGTTCAAGGGGGAACTTTTTATTCGGATGCTGTTCTTCGAGCCTTTGAAAGAATCGCTGAAACAGAAGTTACTCGGCCCAGTATGAGTGGCTTAATGGGAGCCTTGGGAATGGCTCTTATGGCAATGGAAAGAAAGGAAAAAGTTTCGAAACTCCTGTCTAAAGAGGATTTGGAAAACTTCTCTTACCAGTCCAGAAGTACTCATTGCCAACAATGTTCCAACCAATGCGCCTTGGCAGTGAATATTTTTAACGACGGAAGCCGGTATATCTCTGGAAACCGCTGCGAGCGAGGGGCAGGGATGAAAAAGCCTAGCCTAGAACTTCCCAACCTATATGCCTATAAGTACCGTCGAATTTTTGACTATCAGCCCCTAAGAGAAGAAGAGGCAAAGAGGGGAACAATTGGCCTTCCTCGAGTTTTAAATATGTATGAAAACTATCCTTTCTGGTTTACTTTTTTCACCAATTTATCCTATCGGGTCGTTTTATCACCAGAGTCCAATCGGGATCTGTATGAAAAGGGAATTGAAACAATCCCTTCAGAAACAGCTTGTTATCCAGCAAAATTGGTTCATGGACATATTGAAAGTCTCTTAGAAATGGGTGTAAAGACTATTTTTTACCCAAGTGTTTTTTATGAAAAAAGAGAATACCAAGATGCCAACAACCACTTAAATTGTCCAGTGGTGGCAGGTTACTCCGATGTCATTAAAAACAATGTAGATGGTCTGAAGGAAAAAGGGGTAGAATTTTTGCATCCCTTTGTATCTCTAGACCAAGAAAAGAGATTGGTGGAAAGATTAGAAGAAGTTTTCCCAGATATTCCTAAAAAAGAAATACGCCAAGCAGTGGCAAAGGCTTATGAAGAACGAGACCACTACCATAGAGACGTTAAAAAAGAAGGACAACGGGCCTTAGCCTTTATGGAAGAACATGGGTTAAAGGGGATTGTCCTAGCAGGTAGACCCTACCACATGGACCCAGAAATCAACCATGGAATTGCCGAGTTGATTAACTCCTTGGGTTTGGTGGTTCTTAGCGAGGACTCTATAGCTCAAGATATTGCCTTGGATGGACCCTTAAGGGTTTTGGATCAATGGACCTACCACGGAAGATTGTACCGGGCGGCTAAGTTTGTGGGTCTTCACGAAGACTTGGAAATGGTCCAACTCAACTCCTTTGGCTGTGGTTTAGATGCTGTCACAACAGACCAGGTTCAAGATATTTTAAAGAGTTACCACAAAATTTATACCGTTATTAAAATCGATGAAGTCAACAATCTAGGGGCCATTAAGATTCGTTTAAGGTCTTTAATGGAAGCCACTAAAGAAGGTAAAGCAAAAGAAGATGTGACCCCCTATACTGCCAAAAAGAAAGAATTTACTAAGGAATTTGCCAAAACCCACACAGTGCTAATTCCCCAAATGGCTCCCTTACATTTTAAAATTTTACAACCGATTTTAAATGAAATGGGCTACAATTTTCAGGTTTTAGATACGGTGACAGATCAAGCGATTCAAGAGGGGTTAAAGTATGTAAACAATGATGCCTGCTATCCGTCGATGTTTGTAGTGGGACAGTTTATTGAGGCAGTAAAAAGTGGGAAGTACGATACAGATAATTTAACCCTCTTAATGAGTCAAACAGGGGGAGTTTGCCGGGCTTCTAATTACGTGGGTTTTATTCGAAAAGCCCTAAAAGAAGCAGGCTACGGCCATGTTCCTGTTCTAGCCTTGAGTTTTCAGGGAATTGAAAAACATGAGGGATTTTCCCTAAAACCGCAGTTTCTCTTCCGCTTAGGGCCAAAAGCGGTCCAAAGTTTTCTTTATGGGGATTTGATTATGCGTTTATCCAATGCTACAAGACCTTATGAACAAGTGAAGGGGGCAACGGATAAGTTAGTAGATCAGTGGACAGACAAGTTAGTAGAAAAGCAAAACTATTGGCAATTTAAGAATAATATCCGAGAAATCATTAAGGATTTTGATGCCATTCCCATTCGCCATGAAGTAAAACCTAAGGTGGGAATTGTTGGGGAAATTTTAGTAAAATACCTACCAGCAGCCAACAACTTCTTGCAAGAAAAACTGGAAGCAGAAGGAGCGGAAGTTGTGGTTCCAGCTTTAATGGACTTTCTTCTTTATAGCTTTAAAAACACCAAAATTAAGGGAGAAAAACTAGGAAAGAGTCGTGTGGCTCCTTACTTTACAGAAAAGGGAATCGACTATATTGAAGGGTTGCGAGATACCATTCGAAAGGAGCTCAAAGGAACTCGGTTTAGCCCACCTCTAAGAGTGGAGGAATTAGCAGACTATGCGCAAGAGTTTGTTAGCTTAGGTCACCAATATGGTGAAGGCTGGCTCTTGACAGCAGAAATGGTGGAACTCATCCATTCTGGCGTAGAAAATATCGTCTGTGTTCAACCTTTTGGCTGTCTTCCCAACCATATTACTGGGAAGGGGGTCATTAAGGCCATTCGGGAAAAATTCCCTCGGGCTAATATCATTCCCCTGGACTATGATGCATCTGCATCTTCTGTTAATCAATTTAATCGTCTGCAACTAATGCTGGCACAAGCGGAAAAAAACCTAGTAACAACACAATAAAAAAGCCCCCAAAAGATTTGGGGGACAGGAAAAAGGAAGGGAGAAACCCTTCCTTTTTTATGAATAAATTAAATAGAGGATAAAATTCTGGTCAGTTCAGCTCGAGTCACAGGGCCCTGGGGATCAAAGAAGTTCCCTTCTTTTCCATCCATTACGCCCTCTAAGCGCATGGTGGAAACAGCTTTTTGGGCCCAGGGGCTAATTTTTTCTTTATCAGCATAATCTTTGCTGGCCTTGTCTTGGTGGAGGTGGCCAACAAGATCTGTATACTGATAGAAAATAAAGGCAAGTTCTTCTCGAGAAATCGGGTCTTGGCCCCGAAAACTTCCATCGGGATAGCCCTTGATTAAGTCTTCGGCCAAAGCCCAAGATAGGGCCTCCTTGTACCAAGCATCTGAGCCGACATCGGAAAAGTGCAGAGGAATCCTGTTTTTTTCCAAGCCCATCCATTGACTATGGGTGTAGAGGGCTTGAACCAACATTCCGCGGCTTAACGTTTGATTGGGGTAAAAATTCCCATCTTCCATGCCCTTCATAACGGACTTTTCTTCGACATCTGCAATATATTTATTGGCCCAATGGCCCTTACAGTCAGGGAAAGAACTGGTAATTTCTGTCCCTGTGATTTTCCGGATAGGATCCATTAGGTCTTTACTGGCGAAGTAGGTAAAAGTTTTTTCGCCTTGTTTAAAAGAGTAAGAATACTGGTTTGGACCAAAAGATGGGTCTTCAAGAAGGGTTAATTGAGCTGAACCTTCTGGTCCTGTAAACTCTAAAAGAAGGCTCTTTTCGTCAGGGATAGAAGCTAAAGCGTAGTCAGAAGATACTTTTTTTAAAGAGCTTAAAACTTGGGCCACTTCTTGGCATTCTTTTGGACTTAAGTCTTTTATCTTATGGGTCTTCACTTCTTCATCATAGCGGAAGAGACTGGCCTCTGTAAAAGGGTAGGAAGACCCATCTTGAAAAGAAAGGGTGTTCTTTTCGGTGGGCTTAAAACCCATGCAGGCAACGAGAACGAAACAGGCAAATAAGAGTGTACATAGTTTACGCATTGTTATATCCTCCTTAAATTGGACTTTTTTTATTTTTCCAAGGGACCAAACTCCCCTTGATAATCTAAAACACCACCGCAGTTATAGACCTCCTTAAAGCCCTTCTTTCGTAAAAATTCACAGGCTCTACCAGACCGGGCACCACTCCGGCAATAGAGAAGGAGAAGGTCCTGGTCTTTAAAGGCTCCTTGGGCTGTTAAACTTACAAGCTGGCTCAAGGGGCACAAGTCTGCCTTGGGCAGATGGCCCTCTTGGTATTCATCTACTTCTCGGACGTCGATTAAGCGAGCTCTTTCAGGGTTTTTCTTATAGAGACTTGCAGCCTCTTTAAAAGTGATATCCATAAAAATCTCCTTTTAAACAAAACTTATTGGGGCTTAAAGATAATCAACTTAGAAAAGAGATAATTAATTAAGCCGGCGACGATGGAAATAAGGGCCTTGGCCAACATAATGCCATTTAGGGTAAAACTATGGTAGGCAAAATAAATGATGGTTGGGTCAATAAATTTTCCTGCTATGTAAAGGCCAAGTTGTTCCAAGGTAAAGGTGAGAATCCGTAGAGAAAAAAATTCGATGATTTCCGCTCGAACGGTAGGAAAAGACCAGTCAAAATTCTTGAAGACAAAGCGCTTACTGGTTAAAAACGAGAAGGTTGTTCCCAAGATAAAGGCAATTGTATTGGCTGTTAGGACATGGGAATAAGCAAAAACTACTTTATAAAAAAGATAAAAGGTCCCATAGGATACTAGGGAGGCCAAAAGACCAAAGCCAACATAGATAAAAAATTCTTTTAAAAAGGCCTTAGTTAAAAATTTTTTCATAGGCAAACCACTTTCCTTTGATGAGATTAGTTTAGCATAAGTAAACTAGGAACTCAATGAGATTTAAGAAGGAAAAGAGGTAAATGAAAAAGTGTTCCTGAAAGGAAAAAGAAAGATAAATCCAAGGTTAAAAAGGGCAGAAGGAACCTATATTTCTTGTTGTTCGAAAGGATTCTTGGTATAATAAATAAAGTGTAGACAGGTAGGGAGTTGAATACCATGGAGACAAAAGTTTTAAAATTAGAAAGCCCCACATACCAAGAAGTGATTGAAAAAGGGGCCATGATTATAAAAAATGGTGGCTTAGTGGCCTTTCCAACAGAGACAGTTTACGGACTGGGAGCCAATGGTTTAGACCAAGAAGCCGTCTGTAAAATTTATGAGGCCAAGGGGCGTCCCAGTGACAACCCCATGATTTTACATATTTCTTCCCGGGAGATGTTGAAAAAATTGGTTCGGGATATTCCCAAGGCGGCCGAAGACTGCATGGATATGTTTTGGCCAGGCCCCTTAACCATGATTTTTTTTAAAAAAGATATTATTCCAGAAAAAGTATGTGCAGGCTTAGATACAGTGGCTATTCGGATGCCTTCGGATTCCTTTGCCCGGAACTTGATAGAAGGGTCTGGTGTACCCATTGCGGCACCATCGGCCAACACCTCAGGGCGACCATCTCCTACCAAGGCTTCCCATGTTTTGGAGGATATGGCAGGAAAGATTGACTTAATCGTAGATGGGGGTCCTACGGAGGTGGGAATTGAATCCACTGTTTTGGATATGACGGTAAACCCGCCTATGCTTTTAAGACCAGGCGGAGTGACCCTAGAAGATTTAAAGGCTCTCTTGGGAGAAGTGGATGTAGACCCAGCTCTTTTAGGGGGGAAACCCAAAGAGGTTCTCCATCCTAAAAGCCCAGGACAAAAGTACAAGCACTACGCCCCCAAAGCGGAATGTCTCCTTTTTGCTGGCAACTTAAAAAATGTTGCCAAGGAAGTGGATAAGCGAATTAAAGAAAATCCCAATAAGAAAATAGCTGTTTTGGCTACAGAAGAAACCTTGGACCTCTATAGAGAAAAGCCCTACCTCATGATAAATATGGGATCTCGAGAACATCTACAAGAAATTGCTCATAACATTTTTAATGCCCTAAGAGAATGTGATGAGGCAGAGGTGGACTTGATTTACGTAGAAGGCTTTTCCTTCCAAGGTATGGGTCAAGGGATTATGAACCGACTTTTAAAAGCCTGTGGAGGAAAGGTGGTTTTAGGCCTTTGAACATTCTATATGTTTGTAGTGGAAACACCTGCCGAAGTCCCATGGCCCAATACTATAGTCAAGAGGCCTATCCCGTCCATACTTTTCAGTCTCGGGGTCTCTATCCTTCTGGAGGACCCATGAGTGATGGGACAAGAAGGGTTCTACAGGGCCATGGAATAAAGACCCAGGGTCATAGGAGTCAACAGTTGACCCAAGAGGATTTGATCTGGGCAGATGTTATCGTTCCCATGACAGAGGAGATAGGTCATTACTTAAAGACCCTAGAACTCAGTAAAGTTTTTGAATTTTGGAATTACCAGGGAGAGGAAGTTCCAGACCCCTATGGGGGGTCTTTGGAGATATATGAAAGGACTTATGAAGTCTTAAAAGAAAATATCAAAAAGATGATGGCAGTATTGGAGGAAAAAAGATGAAAATTGCTTGTGGCGCAGACCATGGTGGTGTGGACTTAAAAGATCAATTGGTAAATTATTTAAAGGAAGAAGGACATGAGGTGGTGGACCTAGGCACCCATGGTCATGACAGTGTGGACTACCCAGAGTTTGGCCAAGCTGTTGGTGAAGCGGTAGCCAAGGGGCAAGCGGATTTCGGCCTTTGCGTCTGTGGAAGTGGCATTGGGATTTCCATTGCTGCTAATAAAGTCAAGGGTGTCCGTTGTGTCCGGGCCCACGACCCTTATTCAGCGGAGATGGGACGCCGACACAACAACTGTAATGTTCTTGCTATGGGAGGCCGGTTTATTGGTTTGGACATGGCGAAAAAGTGCTTGAAGGTCTTTTTAGAAACAGATTTTGAAGGCGGTCGCCACCAAAGAAGGGTAGGACAATTAGAAAAGGAAGAACAAGAAAATTAGGAGGAAACCATGAGTAAATTAATCGTAACAGATCACCCACTCATTCAACATAAATTAACTATTATGCGAAAGACGGATACATCCAGTATGGAATTTCGTCAACTAGCTACAGAAATAGCAACCCTTATGGGTTATGAAGTCACTCGGTCTTTACAAACCAGAGATATTGAAATTCAAACCCCTTTGGAAAAGGTGACTGGGGTAGAAATTTCTGGGAAAAAGGTGGTTTTAGTTCCTATTTTACGGGCAGGACTTGGGATGGTAGATGGATTTTCTCTATTGATGCCAGGAGCTCGAGTGGGTCATATTGGACTTTATCGGGACCCAGAAACCTTAAAGCCGGTGGAATACTACTGTAAGATGCCAGGAGAATTAAAGGACCGGCAGG
>JASBZN010000011.1 GCA_029983435.1 Urinicoccus sp.
GTTTGTTTTGGGGACCTTATTTATTCAGTTTATTGCTGCGAAAGTATCCTTCTTGCCCATTGCGGGTTGGGGTACTTGGGCCCATACTATTTTACCAAGTATTGCCTTATCCTTTATGCCCATGGCTTCTTCTGCCCGGATGATGCGTTCATCCATGCTGGAAGTTCTTGGACAAGACTATATTAAAACAGCAAAATCCAAGGGACTTCACAATTTCCGTGTTATCATGGGACATGCTGTTCGTAATGCAATTTTACCTATTGTATCCCAAATGGGAACAACTATTTCTGGATTATTGACTGGTTCTTTTGTTATTGAAAAAATCTTTGGTATTCCAGGATTGGGGAACTTCTTTGTAACCTCAATTATTAACCGGGACTACACCTTGATTATGGGAACAACGATTTTCTATTCTGCAATTTTAATTGTTATGCTATTAATTGTAGATATTCTATATGTTGTTGTGGATCCAAGAATTAAATTAGGAGGGGAAAGTTCATGATCGAAAATAAATCCATACCTAGTGAACTTTTCGCACCGGCACAGCGTAAGGATGATACAGATAAGATTACCCGTCCAACCATTGGTTTTTGGAAGGATGTTGTTCGTCGTTTACGTCAAAACAAACTGGCCATGTTTGGGTTCATTTTAATTGTTTTGATGCTGATTATGGCCTTTGTAGGGCCCCAAATCAGTGGTTATAGTTACTATCAACAAGAATTGTCTCATATGAATATCGAACCAGGTTCTGAGTACTGGTTTGGAACAGATACTCTGGGACGAGACCTTTTTACGCGTATTTGCTATGGGATTCGTTATTCTTTATTAATTGGGATTTTAGCTGCTGCCATGGACTTTATTATTGGGGTAAGTTATGGTGGGATTGCTGGCATGGCTTCTTCAAAAGTAGATACTGTAATGATGCGTATTGCAGAAATTGCCTATGCTATTCCCTACATGTTAATTGTTATTTTAATTAGTGTTACTATGGGGAAGGACCAAGGAGCTAGTTTATATACCCTAGTTTTGGCTATGTCTATAACTGGCTGGGTTCCAATGGCCATTATGGTTCGGGGACAAGTACTCCAATTGCGTGAAAATGAATATTGCTTAGCCAGCAGGTCTTTAGGAGCGAACAAGCGCTATATTTTAACCAAACATATCATTCCCAACACCCTAGGACCTATTTTAGTAAACATTACTTTAAGTGTTCCTAGAGCGATTTTTGCAGAAGCCACCCTTTCTTTTATGGGACTTGGCTTACAACCACCACAACCTTCTCTAGGTGTTTTAGCAACAGACGGTTTGGAAGTAATGGGGATTGGACTTTTTTATCAAATGCTCTTACCAGCGCTGTTTATCTCTTTGATTATGTTTAGCTTTAATGTCTTTGGAGACGGTTTACAAGATGCTTTAGACCCAAGATTGAGAAAGTAGGATTGCCATGGTAGAAAACAAACAAAATACAGAAAATATTTTAGAAGTTAAAAACTTGGCTGTCTCTTTTCAAACCTTTTTTGGGGAAGTAGAAGCAGTTCGAGATATTTCCTTCAACTTAAAAAAGAGAAGTAAACTTGCCATTGTAGGAGAATCTGGATGTGGAAAGAGTGTAACAGCGAACTCCATCGTTCAACTTTTACCTAAGCCACCAGTTCTCTATAAGGGGGGCGAAATTCTCTTTAATGGAGATGACCTCTTAAAATATACTAACAAGCAAATGATGGATATTCGTGGAAATAAAATTTCTATGGTTTTCCAAGACCCTATGACTTCTTTAAATCCAACCATGAAAGTTGGAAAGCAAATAGTAGAAGGGGTTCGTAGACATAAAAACATTTCTGGGAAAGAAGCAGAAGAACTAGCCATTGAAATGCTAAATCTTGTAGCAGTTCCTCAACCAGAACGTCGGATTAAGCAATATCCTCATGAGTTTTCTGGAGGGATGCGGCAAAGAGTTATGATTGCTCTTGCTATGGCGTCAAAACCAGAGCTTCTTATTGCCGATGAGCCCACAACAGCTTTGGACGTTACGGTTCAAGCCCAAATTCTAGACTTAATGAAAAAGTTAAACAAAGAGCTTGGCACGTCCATTATCTTAATTACCCATGACTTGGGCGTTGTGGCAGATATGGCGGATGAGGTTATTGTTATGTATGCTGGTCAAATTCTTGAAAAGGGAACAGTAGATGATATCTTCAAGAATCCAAAACACCCCTATACCCGGAAGTTATTAGCAGCGGTTCCAAAAATTAACATGGAAAAAACGGAAATTCTTCATTCTATTGATGGGACGCCACCGGACTTATATAAACCACCGGCAGGATGTTCTTTCTATGACCGTTGCGATCAAGCCATGGTTATTTGTCGAGATCATTTACCAGAACTTGAACACCATCAAGGCCAACATTGCAGTCGTTGTTGGTTAAACCATCCAGACTGTCCTGTGGGAGGTGGAAAAGTTGAAAGATAACAAAATCGTTGAAATTTCAGACTTAAAAAAATACTTCCACGTTGGCGGAGGTAATCTAAAAGCTGTTGATGGCATTAATTTTTACATCTATGAAGGAGAAACCTTTGGTCTTGTTGGAGAATCTGGTTGTGGTAAATCGACAGCAGGACGAACTATCTTAAGGTTATACGAACCAACAGGTGGCCAAGTCAAGTTTGATGGGGTTAATATTTATGAGCTAAAGGGAAAGGAACTTCATGATGTTCGTAAGGACATGCAAATGATTTTCCAAGACCCCTATGCTTCTCTAGACCCTAGAATGACAGTAGAGGATATTATTGGAGAACCCCTAGATATTTATGAGACCCATAAGGGGAAAGAACGGTATAATCGAGTTGTTGAACTCTTAGAAATAGTTGGTCTTTCTGCAGAACATGCACAGCGTTTCCCTCATGAGTTTTCAGGAGGGCAAAGACAACGGATTGGGATTGCAAGAGCCCTAGCTCTAAGACCTAAGTTCATTATTTGTGACGAACCTATTTCTGCTTTGGACGTAAGTATTCAAGCGCAAATTGTTAACTTACTAAAAGACCTGCAAAAGAGTTTAGGTTTAACTCTCTTATTTATCGCCCATGACTTATCGATGGTTCGCTATATTTCAGACCGGGTTGGAGTAATGTATCTAGGTAAAATGATGGAATTGGCAGATAGTGAAAACCTATATGAAAAGCCCCTTCATCCCTATACAAAAGCTCTTTTATCGGCCATCCCAGTAGCGGATCCAGACCTTCAAAGAACTAGGGAACGGATTAAACTTTCTGGCGATGTTCCAAGCCCCATTGATCCCAAACCAGGTTGTCGGTTTGTTGATCGATGCCCTTATGGTGACGATACTTGTCGAGGAAGGGATCCAGAAATGGAAGAAATTAAACCAAACCACTTTGTGGCTTGCTTTAAAGTAAGAGAAATTAATCATTTATAGAAAATTTTTCTAAGGGCAAAGAAAAATAAAGATATTGCAAAGACCATAGTTGGTATGTTATACTACTATGGTACTTGCCGAAGTGATGGAATTGGCAGACGTACTGGACTCAAAATCCAGCGGTGGCAACACCGTGCGGGTTCGACTCCCGCCTTCGGCACCATAGGAAGCCCTAAATACAGTCTTGTATTTAGGGCCTTTTTAAAGTTTACCTTGATGACCTCAGCCTGGGAATCAAGAATTAGGAGGTTCACTGATGAAACAATGTATGGATGCAGAAAACCTGCATCGTCGTTTAAATAAAATAGCCGGTCAAGTACAGGCCATTAATCGTATGGTAGATGAAGATGTTCCTTGTGAGGATATTTTGTCTCAAATTAATGCAGCCAAGTCAGCCCTACATGGAGTTGGGAAAATTGTCTTGGAAGGTCACATCAAACACTGTGTAAAAGATGGTCTGATCCATGGAGATGTAGATAAAACCGTAGAAAAATTTACAAAAGCAGTGGAACGTTTTGCAAATATGCGGTAAAAAGTTCTTTCGAGGAGCTTTTGCCATAGGAGGCTTGTATGCACCAATATAAGGGAAGATTAATTGTCCATACTGGGTCCATGTTCTCTGGAAAGACCTCTAGCTTAGAAAGGGATCTAAAGCGATTTTCTATTGCTGGTTACAAGGTTTGCGCCTTTAAACCAAAAATGGACAATCGCTATGGAGAGAATGAAATCCGAAGTCATGACCAGGAAAGAACCCAGGCGTATCCTCTGGAAAATATAGATGAGTTGCTGGAGATTCTCAAAGACCAGGATGTTGACGTATTGGGAATTGATGAGATTCAATTTATTGACAAGGATCCTCAAAGAGTGGTAAATGTTCTCTCCCAACTCTTGGCCCAAGGTATGACCATTATTGTAGCTGGTTTGGATATGGACTACCAACGAGTTCCCTTCCGCATTGTGATGGAACTCATGGCTAGGGCAGACTATGTCTATAAGCACCACGCGGTTTGCCGGGGGTGTGGGTCCGATGCTTGGATGAGCCACAGAAAAAGTGAAAAGACGGATCGGGTTGTCCTGGGAGCCAGTGACGAATATGAACCCCTTTGTAGGGCCTGCTACCAGAAGTTAATCCAGAAAGAAAAGTAAGCTCCCCATGGGAGCTTTTTTTATGAGAAGAGTTAACTTCTTTAACTATGATAGCTATTAATTTGTTATAATATGATTTAGATTATACTAAAGAAATTCAAGATAGAAGGAGAGGACATGAAAAAAGAAAAAATCACAGTGGGTCTTATTTTGTGTATTTGGCTCTTAATGATTATTCCAATTCTTGGCCAACGGTTAAAAATAGAAAAGCAGGATAAAACCTATGAAACCCTGATAAACTATGAAGACTTTAAGTCCATGGCCTTTGCCAAAGACCAAAGTATTAAAGAAACTTTTGCTGGCTTGGCAAAAGGGGGAGCGGATACTGTAACGGTGGGAGAAGAAACCATCAATTCCATGAAGGTAAATCCTGACTCCACCGTGGAAACGTCTATGAATGGGATGAATCTACGGGTCAAGGGGTCACCAGAAGACCTGGCCTTTATTCAAGAAGGTTTAAAAACCTTAAAAGAACCCAGAGAAATTCGCCAAATAGGAGAAACTGAAATTGAAATTCAAGGAAAAGCGAAAGATTTGGTTTTAACGAAGCAAGATTCTTCGGATGTTAGCAAGTACAAACTTTCTGATCGAGGAGAGAAGGCTTCTCTTTTGGAATATGTAGGTTTAGGTTATAATGAAAAGCTAATTCATTCCTTAAAAGAAATTCCTGACTTAAACATCAACTTAACACCGAGCTTTTTAGCAGGGGTTCAAGATGATGAAAAGACCTTTCAACGCTTTGTGGAAAATGTAGAAAAAAATAGTCGAGGCCAACACTTTGTTCTCTTTCCAGGGAATCAAATTTATGGAGCAGGACTTGAAGAGCCAGAAGAAGTCCAAAATCGTCTTGCCGACTTTTTAAAGAAAAACAACCTGGCCTTAGTTCTATTAGAAGATATTACCCAAAGAGGAAATATGCCTCTAAAGGGCGGAGAAGACTTTATCAAGAGACAAGATGTTCAAAAGGCAAGGTGTTTAATTACTTGGGACTTTTTGCAAAAACACTACGACTATGAGATTCCCTTCCACCACCATGGAGAAGAGTTAACCAACGTCTATTACCGGGCCATCACAGAAAGAAACATTTCTTTAGTGATGTTAAAGCCCTTTTTAAAAAATAATGCAGCTATTTATGACCAAGATGCCTATCGTCAAGTATTGGGTCCCCTCCACAACCGCTTGGATAAGATGGGTTATCAAAGAGGACAAATAGAGGGAATGGGCAATTACCAAGTTAACCGCCTGTATAAAATTTTGCCCTCTCTCGTTACAGTTTTAGGTGGAGTTTATCTCTTAAGTGGTCTTTTCAACTTAAATAAAAAAAGCCAGCTGGGTCTTTTTATCCTAGGAAGTCTTTTGGCTTTTGGAACCTTTGGCCTAGGCAAGGGAGAAAACTATGGGGACTTAATTTTTAACCTAGCCAATATCATTACCTTCCCAAGTTTAGCCCTTCTCTATTTAGCAGAAACCCAAGATAAGCTTTCTCTTAAGGAAGAGAACGCATCTTTAGGAACTATTTTTGGTCAAGGAGCAAAAATTCTTTTCATTGCCCTAG
This sequence comes from Urinicoccus sp., assembly GCA_029983435.1. Lineage (GTDB taxonomy): Bacteria > Bacillota > Clostridia > Tissierellales > Peptoniphilaceae > Urinicoccus. The sequence goes on from JASBZN010000011.1 coordinate 6,133, forward strand.
CCATCTCCATGATTGGTGCCTTAAATGAAGTGGTCTTCTTATGTTCTTCGAACTATATGCTAGAAATTAGTATCTTTAGGGGAGTTAAAATTTCTCAAATCTTCCCTCTTCTCTTAATGGTCTATATCTACCTTCGGAAGATTTACATGGAAAAAGGTCAAAAAATGAACCTAGATTTTTGGAAGGAAATAATGGATTTTAATGTGAAGATTTGGCAGGTTTGCCTGGGAATTTTGGCCCTAATCGTTTTGGGAATCTTCATCCTAAGAGGAGGAAATACCTCTGGGAAAATACCAAGTATCGAGCTTTTACTACGAAATTCATTTGAAAACTTCTTCTATGCTCGCCCCCGAACCAAGGCTATTTTTATTGGTTTTCCAGCTGTGATTCTCTTGGTTTATGGTGCTTACAAAAACCTGGGGAAAGTGTACCGATTGGTCTTTTTCTTCTTTGCCGCTATAGGCATGGTAGATGTTACCAATACTTTTTCCCATATACGGACTCCTCTCGTCATGTCTTTTGCTCGGGTGGGAATTGAATATGTAGGAGCCTTGTTTGTAGGACTTATCTTACTTGTCATTTTTAATGGGATTCACAAGCACTTTATAAGACAGTAAAAAAACTAGAAGGAAATGTGTTTTATCATTTTCTTCTAGTTTTTTTGTAGATACTTTTACTAAAAGCCTATTTTAAAGAACCAAGCCGCCCTTATTTTAGAAGGTAGAAAAGAAATTTTTAAAAACCTGTTGACGAAAACTAAACTTTTGATTAAAATATAAACAGATGTTAATAAGGAGGTGGAAAATGACTCCCAGAGAACGCCAGATAATGGACTTAATTAAAAAAAATCCAAGAATGAGTCAGAGTGAAATTGCAAAGTGCCTAGAGATTAAGCGGTCTTCTGTGGCGGCTCATATTGCCAATTTAACCAGCAAGGGCTATATTTTGGGCCGGGGATACTTATTTCGAGAAGATCCCTATGTGGTGGTTATTGGAGGAGCCAATATGGACATCCGGGGAATTCCCAAGGGCCAGTTAAAGATGAAGGATTCCAATCCTGGATTCGTCCAATCTTCTCCAGGAGGTGTTGGCCGAAATATTTCTGAAAACCTAGCTCGACTGAAAAACCGAGTTTATATGATGTGTATGTTGGGAGACGACCAGTGGGGAAGAAGTATTATAGAAGAAGGGCAAAAAGTTGGCCTATCCTATGAAAAATCCTATATCCTCCCAGGAAGACAAACCCCAGTTTACCTAGAAATCTTAGATGAAAAAAAAGACATGCTGACAGCTATTAATGACATGGCCCTGGTGGATGAACTGGACCCAGACAAGGTGATGAACCACCGAAGCTTTATTGAAAATGCCAGCTATCTTGTTTTGGATACCAATTTGCCAGAAAAGACCCTTCAATATCTTCTAAAAAATATTCCCCAGAAGTACATTGTGGATGGAGTCAGTAGCATCAAGGTAGAAAAGATAAGGGATAAGTTAAGTCATATCCACCTCTTAAAGGTCAATGAGTATGAAGCGGCAGTTTTGGCAGGAAGAGATTTAAACGAAGCAAAAGACTATCTTGAAGCGGGAAAAATGTTATTGGACCAAGGCTTGGAATACTTGGTAATCACCTGCGGTAAAGAAGGAGCCTGGGGTTTTCATAAGGGAGAAAGTCTCCGCCTTAAGGGAAAAGACCTGGTAGTAAAAAATGCAACAGGAGCAGGAGATGCCTTTACCGGAGCCCTGGCCCATGCCTTGGGAGAGGAAAAGTCTTTAAAAGAAAGTCTTTACTTTGCCATGGGAGCCAGCCGTCTGGCCTTAAAAAGTGAAAAAACAAATGCAGATGAACTAACAGTTGAAAAAATAGAAAAGGAAATGAAGGAGGTTTTTGTATGTTAAACAAAGAATTTTTACGCCAACACATGGATATAAAGGATGAGGTAAGGGAGGCTCTGGAAAAGAACCAACCAGTGGTTGCCTTGGAATCCACGATTATTAGTCATGGAATGCCCTATCCGCAAAACTTAGAAACAGCCAAACGCTGTGAAGAAATCGTCCGAGAAAATGGTGCGATTCCTGCAACGACAGCCATTATTAACGGAAAGATAAAGGTGGGCTTAACAGAAGAAGAATTGGAATTCATGGCTACAGATAAAACCATTATCAAGTGTTCCACTCGGGACTATCCCATGATGGTAGCCCAAGGCTTAAATGGAGCAACCACTGTAGCAACGTCTATTTTGACAGCCAAGTTGGCAGGAATCAAGCTCTTGGTTACAGGCGGAATCGGAGGGGTTCATCGGGGAGCGCAAGAAACCTTTGATATTTCCAGAGACCTACAAGAGTTGGCGACAACAGATATTGTGGTGGTTTGTGCTGGATGTAAGTCCATTTTAGACATTGGTTTGACCCTAGAATATTTAGAAACTTTTGGCGTTCCTGTTTTAGGCTACCAAACAAAAGACATGCCAGCGTTCTTTACAGAAAAATCTGGATTTAAAGTAGACTATGCCATGGAAAGCCCAGAAGATGTGGCTGCTATGGTGCATACAAAATGGAACTTGGGACTCGATGGTGGCGTCCTTTTAACCAACCCCATTCCAGCCAAAGATGCCATGGATGAAAAAATTATCAACAAGGCTATTGAAGAAGCCTTGGTTGAAGCCAAAGAAAAGGGGATTCATGGAAAAGAAGCAACCCCCTTCCTTCTATCCAAGGTAGTGGAAGTAACAGAAGGAAATAGCCTTAAAGCCAATATTGCCCTTGTTGAAAACAATGCAAAAGTTGGTGCCCAAGTGGCTCTAGAAATGGCAAAGTTAAATAAATAAATTTTTCCAATAAAAAACCTTGGTTCCCAAGATAAGAAGGAACCAAGGTTTTTTATTGTTTTTAAAAGTTTTTAATGGGCTTCTCTTTTATGGTAGTGGACACTTAAAATTAACCCCAAAGCAATTAAATTAACCAGTTGGAAAGTTCCTCCGTAGGATAGGAAGGGGAGGGGAATTCCTGTAATAGGCATGAGGCCCATATTCATGCCCACATTTTCCCAGATATGGATAAAGAACATTGCCGTATAGCCAACTGTTAAGTAGCGACCACATCGGTCTCGGCTAGTTCGAGCAATATCCACTAGGCGGTAAAGCATCAAGCCATAGAGAAAAATCAAACAAGCTCCTCCGATAAAACCTAATTCTTCCACAAGGACAGGGAAGATAGAGTCTGTTTGCTTGGTAGGGATAAAATTGTACTGGGTTTGGGAACCCTTGTAAAGACCCTTACCAGAAAATCGTCCAGACCCAATAGCAATTTGGGCTTCATTGGCCTGGTAGCCAGATCCTTGGGTGTTTTCGGAAGGGTTTAAAAAGTCTAAAATTCGATCCTTTTGAAAGTCATTTAAAAAAGGATAGGAAATAGGAAGCATTAAAAGTCCTGCCACAAGAGCTCCTAAAATGTATTTCCAAGAAATATTAGCAAAAAAGAGCATGGTGGCAATAATAAACACAAAGACCATAGCCGTTCCAAAATCTGGTTGCAAGAGGATCAGACCTACAGGGACTAAGGCAAAGACCAAGACACTAATTAATTGCAAAGGTTCGTTGATGTCTTCTTTTTTTTCCAAAAAGACAGCCAGGGTGAAGACTAACTCCAGCTTGACAAATTCAGCTGGTTGAAAGTTAATGGGGCCAATCCGGAGCCAAGACCGACTTCCCCAGGAACTTTCGCCATGACCAAAGACCAGGGTCGCCAGTAAGAGCAAAATGCCCAGGCCGTAAAAAACAAGGTAATATTTTTTAAAAATTCGGTAGTCGATCCGCATAAGACCCAAGAGGATCAGAAAACCCAAAAGAGTAGCAAAGCCCTGTTTCTTTATGTAAGAAGAAGGACCCATGGTTAAGGTTGCACTAGATAGGACCACAATCCCCAAGATACAAAGGGCCAAAACAGCAAGAAGGAGGGCATAGTCCACCTTATGGCCTCGGAAGAGTAAAAATTTTTTCTTTGATTTATCCATAAATAGTTAAAATCCTTTCTATTCTAAAGGAAGATTTTCAATATACCATTCTAATATACTATTATAGCAGTTTTTAAAAGAGAATATGGGGTAAATTTATTTCTTATCCTTTCTCATTTAGAGTATTGGGTTAAGGAAAGAATTATGGTATACTCAAATGGTATCAAAAAAGGAGGGTATTTGGTGAAAAAATTTTTAAAAATCTTTTTTATCTGCCTTATTCTAATCCTTTGTGGAGGATATTTTGCAGGTGTGGCCTTATTTAAAGAATACACGATGGCCAACACTTTTATTAATCATAAAGATGTAAGTTTTATAAAAAAGAACCAGGTTAAAGACCACTATGACAAGAAAATGGAGAATTTCCAAGTGACCATTGTAGGGCGTCACGACTTAAAAGATGTTTTTAAGGCACAAGATATTCACTATAGTGATCATCTAAAGGAATCTTTCAAGTTGGAACAAAATCCTTGGGCTTGGCCTATCCTGGCTTTTAGCCATAAAAACTATTCAGTCCCAGCAGAGGTAAACTTGGATGAAACTCTTTTAAATCAACGGATTGAAAGCTCGCCTTTTATTACAGACCCCTCAGTAACCGATGCTAAAGATGCCCGGGTAGAATACCAGCAAGGAGCAGGCTTTGTCATTGTCCCAGAAGTTCAAGGTACGAGAGTTTCTCCTGACAAATTAAAGGGAGAAATTCTTCGGGCTTTTAAAGAAGAAAAAAATCAGGTGGATTTAAACAAGGAAAATGTCTATCATGATCCAAAAGTGACAAAGGACTCTCCCTATTTAAAAAATCAACTGGCTTCTTTAAGTAAAATTAGCCAGTTGAAGATTGCCTACGACTTTGAAGATCGGAAGGAAGACCTGTCAGGAGAAAAGTTACTGGCCCTTTATAGTGACGACGGAAAGGGAAATCTTAATCCTGACCTTGAAAAAGTCAAGGCCTATGTAGATTATCTTGCAGAAAAATACGACACCTATCGGGGAACCCGCTCTTTTCAAGCGACGGGAGGGAAAATAGTTACCGTCCAAGGTGGAATTTATGGATGGAAAACAGACCGACCCAAAACAGTAGAGACCCTTTATCAAACCCTAGTAGCTGGCCAGTCTACAGATTTAGTTCCAACGTATACCATGCGGGGGCTTAGCCGAGCTAGCAACGATATCGGTCCTAGTTATGTAGAAATCGACTTGACCCGGCAACATATGTGGGTCTACAAAAATGGCCAAGTCATGGTGGAAACTCCCGTCGTTACAGGAAATCCATCCAAAGGCAATGGAACGCCGACAGGGGTAGGGAAAGTTTGGTCTAAGGAAAGAGATCGGTATTTAACGGGTGATAATTATAAGAGCTTTGTCCACTATTGGATTCCCTATACTTGGGTTGGCGTAGGCATTCACGATAGTCCATGGCGGGGCGCTTACGGTGGAAACATCTACCGGGGAAGCGGAAGTCATGGGTGCATCAATACGCCACCCAATGTCATGCCCCAAGTTTATAAAAACATTGACCAGGGAATGCCAGTGGTTGTCTATACGTCTTAAAAGATCCTGAAAGGGATCTTTTTTTGCTTTCAAAAGAGAGAATTTGATAATGCAAAAGAAAATGATTGGGTGTTGATTTTAGTGTGGGGGGGTATAATAAAAATAGAATATTGCATAAGAAAGGAAGATAAAAATGAAAAAATATTCATGGCTTTTCTGTCTTCTTTTAATAGTTGGTCTTGTGGCCTGCAAGGGAGAAGAGAAAAAATCAGAAGAAGCGGGGCCCTATGTTTCTGCAGGGGTAAATCAAGACTACATTAGACAATCCATTCCTGATTTTACCCCACAAGATGCCGCCTTAATTTCTAGTCGCTTGACAGATGAAGCTGTTAAGGTCAAGGGGTTAGAAGGCAAAGAGGGAAAAGAACTGACAGAAATAAGGGAACAGCTCTTTAGGGAAAAACAAGAAGAAATTTTTAAGGGCTATGACTTTAGCCAGGAAGAGATGGATGCCATTGCCAAAGAATCTTACTTAGGCTATGTCATGGATAATGTTTCCTATACTGAAAAGGGTCACCACAAATTGGAAGTCCGTCAAGAAGATTTGCAAAGAGCCAAAGAACAAGAGGCAGAACAAAAGCAAAAAGAAGAAGAGGGCTTTCATGTCTATGGGGAGTTCCCTGCTGAAAAAATCCAAAGTAAAATCCCAGGATTTACTCTAGAAGAATCGGAAGTTCTTTCTTGGCGGTTAACAGATGAATTAGAAAAAATGGAGGACTTGCAAGGTAAACAAGGAAAAGAACTGACAGAAGTAAGAGAACAAATTTTAAAAGACAAAAGAAAAGAACTCTTTAAGGGCCTTAGCTACTATAGCCAAGAGGAAATGGACTTTATTTGCAGTCAATCTTCTATTCACTATAAAGTAGATGGGACCGAGTATAGAGAATAAGAGAAAGGGAAAATTCAGCTAGCTCTTTCTTTCAAAAAAGATCCCGAAAGGGGTCTTTTTTATTGACGGAAAAAGAAATATTCAATACAATAAAGAAAAAGAAAGGACGTGGGAAAGACAAATGAAGGAAGAATTTTTAAAAGATTTAAAAGAAATTGTATCTATAAATAGTGTATCGGTAGAATCTCAAGACCCGAAAGCGCCGTTTGGACCAGGAGCTGCTGAAGCCTTAGAAAAGACCTTGGCTCTTTGCGAAAAATATGGGATGAAGGTAAAGAATTGTGACCATATGATTGGTTATGCAGACTATGGCCAAGGAGACGATTTAATTGGCATTTTATGTCATCTAGATGTGGTGCCAGCAGGAGATGGTTGGTCTGTAGAACCCTATGATTTAACCCTTAAGGGAGACAAGATTTACGGTCGTGGCGTTACGGATGATAAGGGGCCAGCCATGGCTGCCATTCATGCTGTAAAGGAGCTTATTGAAGAGGGGGTTCCTTTTAATCAACGGGTTCGTCTGATCTTTGGCCAAGCGGAAGAAACTGGCGCTTGGAAAGACATGGACTATTATTTAGAACACGAAGAGCATGTGGACTATGGCTTTACACCCGATGCTGAATTTCCAGCCATCTATTGTGAAAAGGGAATTGCCAATGTTCGGTTTACCTTCCCTAAAGATCAAACAGCTTTTGATGAAATCCAAGGAGGAAATGCCATTAATATGGTAGCGGATGCCTGCAAGGCAAAACTTAAGGATGGCAAGACCTTGGAAAGCGAAGGAAAGTCTGCCCATGGGTCGACACCTTGGGATGGGGACAATGCTATTGTCAAACTTTTCAAAGACGTGGATGAAAAAGACTGTATCCTAACAAAGTTCTTTCAAAACTTGGTAAAAGGCGAAAATAATGGCAAGAGCCTAGGAGGCTATTGGTCAGATGAAGAAAGTGGAGAAATTTCTTACAATTACGGGGTGATTGAAAGCCAAGAAGATGCCATCCATCTCTACACAGATATCCGCTATCCTATTACAGGGAAAATTGAAGATATTTTAAAGGAAATTGAAAAGAAGCTTCAAGAAGAAGGGTTGGATTCAGTAGAGATAGAACTTTTACGAGATGAAGCGTATGTTTATTTAGATCAAAAAGGACCTGTGATGACCAAACTTTTGGAAGCTTACCGGGACAAGACCCAGGACATGTCCCCTGCTAAGGTTATTGGTGGAGGAACTTATGCTCGGGCTATGGAAGGAATCGTGGCCTTTGGTCCCATGTTGCCAGGACGGGAACCCACAGAACATATGCCAGATGAAAATATCCTCTTAGAAGATCTTCTTTTGGCAAAAGAAATTTACAAGGATGCCATTAAAAAATTAGTGGAATAAATGAAAAAATGAGACAAGACAAGGGCTCCTTGTCTTGTCTCTCTCTAGGGGATTTTTCAAGAGAGGAGAAGAAATGAAAGTAAAAAAAGTTGGGATTGTTAGCCTATCTCGGGGAGTCTTGGGAGAAGATTTTGTTCGCCATGAAGTGGACCTGGGGCTCAAGCGGTTAAGAGATGAAGGGATAGAAGTAGTGTTTTTACCGAATGCACGGAAGGGAATAGATTATCTAGAAAAGAACCCTCAAGCTCGAGCCCAAGACCTTTTAAGAGCATTTGAAGAGGATTCCATAGATATGATTTTATGTGCCATTGGAGGGATTGACACCTACCGTCTTCTTCCTTATTTGTTTGATCATGGAGAACTAAGAGGTGTCTTAAAAGAAAAGATTTTTCTTGGCTTTTCCGACACGACGGTTAACCATTTTATGCTCCATAAATTAGGTTTAAAAACTTTCTATGGTCAAGCTTTTTTACCAGATGTTTGTGAACTTTCTAAGGAAATGCTCCCCTATAGTAAAAAATATTTTCAAGAGTTGGTCAGTACAGGACGGATTAAAAAGGTAGAACCCAGTGACTATTGGTATGAAGAACGAAAAGATTTTAGCCTAGAAGCTTTGGGACAAGCCACGAAAGCCCATCCCAATCAGGGCTTTATTTCCCTTCAAGGGCCTAGGTCTTTTCAAGGAAAGATTTTAGGGGGGTGTCTGGAAACAATATATTCTATGGTCAGTGAAGAAGATTTTCCAGAAAGTTATAGTCTTTGTGAAAAATACCAGATTTTTCCAAGCTTGGAAGAATGGAAAGATAAGATTCTTTTATTGGAAACCAGTGAAAATAAGTCTAAACCAGAACATTACCGTAAAATGATTAAGAAGTTAAAAGAAAGAGGAGTCATGGATGTGGTGGCTGGTTTACTGGTTGGCAAACCCCAAGATGAATGTTATTGGCAAGAATACCAAAAAATACTACTGGAGGAATTAAAGAGCCAAGACTTGCCCATTGCTTGGAATATTAATATTGGACATGGAACACCTCGATGTATTCTTCCCTTTGGAGAATTAGCTAAGGTGGACTTGGACCAACAAGTCATTTCTTTTAGTGCGGAGGAAGAAAGTATTCCTTAAAGAGAGGAAGTAGTGATGAACTTAATCCAAAGTTATTTATTAGAAAATTTTGTTTTTCTCATTATCATTATCAGCACCTACTTTATTGTTTCCATAGAATCTTCTGTTGAAGATTCTATCCAAAACCATACAGCAAGGAATATGACCCTGCTTTTATTGATGTCTATCAACGCCTTTTATTTAAATTATTTAAGGAGTCAAGGGATAGGGGGAACTCGGTGGATAATCGCCGAGCTTTTGTTTGTTTGCTTAAGGCCTTTGCCTATGGCCGCTCTTATTCGCATCGTAGACAAAAAATATCGTTATTGTTACCTGCCGGCAATTATTAACGCGATTCTTTATTTGGCCTATCGTTTGGGGGCGGGGTATTTAACTCAAAAATTGGATTCGGATTTGATAGAAGGGCTTTGGGACTATACTTATATCATTACAGAATCGGTCTATTGGATTGTTTTTCTCTTTGTCATAAATTTTAAATTTTATCGGACTTCCAATGAAAATCCCCTAGGGGTTTTTCTCTTTATCTCGACGCTGATGTCTGCGAATATTATGGATTCCGCGGGAATCTATCCAGGTATTTTGATAAAAACATATGCTGTTGACTTTCTGCTCTATTATTTGATTATCCATGTTTATATTTCTCGGCAAATTAATGCAGAAAAAGATTTAAAGTTACGAGAACAACGATTATCCATGATGCTTTCACAAATTCAACCTCATTTTCTCTATAACAGTCTGAATACAATTGCGGCTCTTTGCCGAGTAAATCCTAAATTGGCAGAGGAAACGACGGTGAAATTTTCAAAGTACTTGAGAGAAAATATGTATGAAATGGAAGAAACCAAAACCTATCCCTTTGTTCGCGAGCTGGACCATATTAAAACTTATTTAGATATTGAAAAATTACGGTTTGGTGATCGTTTAAAGGTGGTTTTTGATATCCAAACGACTGACTTTGAAGTTCCTCTCCTAACCCTGCAACCCATTGTAGAAAATGCTGTAAAGCATGGAATTTGCAAGCGGATTGAAGGGGGAACAATTACGATTCGGACGAAAAAAGTAGGGAAAGATCATATTATTTCCATTATTGATGATGGAGAGGGTTTTAATCCAGAGCTGGTTAAAAGAGATGGGAAGCGTCATATAGGGATCGAAAATGCCAATGAACGTCTAAAGGCAACTGTCAACACCCAAATGGACATCTCCTCTATGATTGGAGTTGGGACAGAAGTAACGATTGTGATTCCTGGAGAAAAACCGAAAATTCAAAAGATAGAAGGTGAAAGACGTGAAATACATAGTATTGGACGATGAACCAATTGCTGCAGATTATTTGGCAGAATTGATTCAAGAGAATGATCCGCAGGCAGAGGTTATAAAAAAATACAATCCTTTAGAAGCCTTGGAGATTGCAAAAAAAGAAAAGTTTGATGTTTGTTTTATTGATATTCAGATGCCAGGCTTGAACGGTGTAGACTTTGCAAAAGAATTAAAAGAGACCTATCCCCGAAGCAATTTTATTTTTGTAACGGGCTATGATGATTATATGGCAAATGCCTTTCAGCTGGATGCTAGCGACTACATTATGAAGCCAGCTAGTTCGGATCAAATTCGTCATGCCATTGAAAACTTAAGGTATTTGCCGGATAAAGAAGAAAGAAACTTGGAAAAAAGGATTAAAATAACCTGTTTTGGAAATTTTGATATTTTGATTGATGGGAATCCAGTTAAATTTAAGTTTGATAAGACCAAAGAGTTGTTGGCTTTTTTAGTACATCGAAGGGGAGTACGGTGCAGTAATAAGGAAATCATGGTAAATCTTTGGGAAGATGAAGGGCACGATTCCTATTTTCGGATGCTAAAAAAAGACTTAAGAGATTGTCTGGAAGAATTGGCTTGTGGAGAAGTGATCTACACCGAGAGGGGACATATGAGCCTTGCTCAGTTAGACCAAATCGATTGTGATTATTTCAAGTGGTTAGAAGATAAAGAGGAGGGAAGAAAACTTTATCATGGTGAATACATGGCCCAGTATTCTTGGGCAGAAGAGGTAAATTCTCTGCTTGAACAGGAAAAATATTCTTTATAAAAGAAAAATAAAAGAGGATAGGTTTTCTGAACTGACCCCCAAAAGTTGGACTAATAAACCAACTTAAGGAGGTCAGTTT
>JASBZN010000012.1 GCA_029983435.1 Urinicoccus sp.
AAAAACTGACCTCCTTAAGTTGGTTTATTAGTCCAACTTTTGGGGGTCAGTTCACTTGTCTTTGGCTTTTTCTTTATCCAAAAAAGGGCAGTTAAAGGAAGTGGAATTTAGGTATTCACCCTAGAATTTATCTCAAAAGGGAGAAAGGCTTAGTTTATTTACCAGTCTTCCTATGATATAATAAAACTATTAATAGAAAAATGAAAAAGATTGAGATAAAGGAGAGGTAGAGTGGAAAAGATTCAAGTCACTTCCAGCGGACCTTTAAGGGGAAAGGTCCGGGTTAGTGGAGCAAAAAATGCAGCTCTTCCCATTATAGCAGCATCCCTATTAGGTACAGAAGATATTTATTTGGAAGAAGTTCCAGACTTAAAAGATGTAGAAATCATTTGTCAAGTTCTAAGGAGTCTAGGCGCTGAGGTAGAAAAATTGGGGCCAGGCCAATTAAAGATTAATGCATCCCAGTTAAATAACTATAAGACAGAATATGATTTAATGAATAAGATGCGGGCGTCTTTTCTAGTTATGGGGCCCCTTTTAGGTCGCATGGGCAGGACAGAAAACTCTTTACCAGGAGGTTGTAATATTGGGTCCAGGCCCATAGACCTTCATTTAAAAGGTTTTCGAGCCTTGGGAGTTGAAGTAGATGAAAATATCGGCAATATTTCAGCCTATACAGATCACCTAAAGGGAGGACGGATTTATCTGGATTTCCCCTCAGTAGGAGCTACAGAAAATATTATGATGGCAGCAGTTTTGGCCGATGGAGAAACCATTATTGATAATGCAGCTATGGAACCAGAAATTGTAGACTTGGCAAGCTTTTTAAGTAAACTAGGAGCCAGGGTAACAGGAGCTGGGACCTCTACGATTCGGATTCGAGGAGTAAAAGAGCTAAAGGGAACAAAGCACAGTATCATCCCAGATCGGATTGAAGCGGGAACCCTTATGGTAGCTGGCGCCATTACTGGAGGGGATGTGTTGGTAGAAAATATTATCCCTTCCCATATGAAACCAGTAATAGCTAAACTGCAAGAGGCAGGATGCCTTGTAGAAGAATTTGATAATGCCGTTCGTGTTAAGGGAACAGACTGTCTAAAGGCAATTAAGATTAAGACCTTGCCCTATCCAGGCTTTCCTACAGATATGCAGGCTCAGTTTATTGCCTTAATGACCCAATGCAAAGGGACTAGTACGGCCATCGAAACCGTTTTTGAAAACCGCTTTATGCATGTAGATGAGCTAAAAAAAATGAAGGCAGATATTACTGTAGATGAGCGGATCGCCATGATTAGTGGTGGAAAAAAGCTGATTGGTGCCAAGGTGAATGCAACCGACTTAAGAGCTGGTGCAGCTTTGATTTTAGCAGGTCTTGTAGCAGATGGAGTCACAGAAGTTGGAGAAATCTACCATATTGACCGGGGCTATGAAAATATTGAAGAAAAGTTTAGAAGCTTGGGGGCCAATATTCAGCGCGTAGAAGTAGACGAGTAAGCTTTTAAGAAAAGAGAACTAGAGATGCAAGAGCATCTCTAGTTCTCTATGGAGACTTTTTTATTTTCCCCAAGCTGGATTAAAAAATTTTATAAAAGAAGCTAATTTTTCTTATAAAAATGCAGCTTTTGGGTATAAATAAATTATCTATCCTACCAAAGGATTTTATACAGAACAAAAGCCAAATGAATTTTTTGTAAAAAGCTCTTAAACTCAAAAGAAGAGGAGTTTATAAAATGCTTCTAGCAAAAAGTGGCCCTATTTACTCAAAGAAATTCGATACATGGCGATAGCTTCTGTTTATTTCGCAGATATGGAAAAAGGAGGAAAAAATGAAGAAAGTAAAATTAGGTGCAGCGATTCTATCTTTGGCCCTAATTCTCACAGGATGTGGAGCTTCTGGTGGAGAAAACAGTGCATCAACAGATGGGGCAAAAAAAGCTCAAGACACAGATACCCTCAAGGTGGCTTTAGCAGCGGATGCCACAACTATGGACCCAGAAAAGTATAATGATATCTACTCAGAAAATATTATGAAGCAAATTTATAATAAGCTTATGGATATAGATACAGAGGGAAATCTCGTGGAAAGTTTGGCAGAATCCATTGACCAACCTGATGACAAAACCTTTATTGTCCACTTAAGAGAAGGGGTAAAATTTCATAATGGAGATCCTTTAAAGGCAAGTGATGTAGTTTTTTCTTTAAAACGCCTTATTACCAGTGAAGGATATGGCTATATCTATGAAAAAATTATCCCTGAAAGTTTAAAAGCAACAGACGATAAGACGGTGGAATTTAAGCTGAGTGAACCAGACGGATCTTTCTTAGCAGCTTTGGCGCATCCAGCAGCCTCTATTTTAAGCGAAAAGGCTGTAACAGAAGCTGGAGAAAACTACGACAAGGCTCCAGTAGGGACAGGTCCCTATAAATTGGAATCTTGGACCAAGTTGCAAGAAATAAAATTAAGTCGTTTTGATGACTACTTTGGAGACAAGGCCAAGACAGAAAACATTGATTTTCGAATTATTCCAGAAGCCAACAACCGGGTTATTGAACTAGAAAGTGGCGGTGTAGACTTAGCTTTTGAAATTTCACCTAATGATGTGAAAAAAATTGAAGAAAACGAAAATTTACAAATTCTTCGTCGTTTTGACCATTCAACCCACTTCTTAGGTTTACGGAGTGACCAAGGGGGAATGTTTGAAAACCCCAAGGCTAGAGAAGCCATGGCCCATGCCATTAATATGGAAGAAATTGTAAAAGCTGTTTTCCAAGGAGTTGGCAAGGTAGCTACAGGACCTGTGAATCCAGAATTTAACTATAGTATTTCTGACAAGCTCCCAGCGAAAGAATACAATCCAGAACTAGCCAAGAAGTTATTTGAAGAAGCTGGAATTAAGCCAGGAACAAGCTTTAAACTCTATATTAATGAGAACCAACAAAGACAAGACATGGCCCAAATCATTCAAGCTCAACTGCAAGAAATTGGTTATAACGTAGATATTACTACCCTAGAATGGGGAGTCTTTATGAATGCAGTTAAAAACAAGGAACACGACATGTTTATTATGAGTTGGAATCCTTCTGTGCAAGACATTCACTATGCAATGTTTTCTCCCTTCCACTCTAAGAACTTGGGAGAAGGACCAAACTTCATGTTTTACCAAAATCCTGAAGTGGACAAGCTCTTAAGTGATGCGATTCGCCTAAAGAATGGTCCCGATAGAGAACAACTCTACAAACAAGCTCAAGAACTTGTAGATAAAGATCACCCATGGATTTATATTGCCAATGGGGAACAAGTTTTAGGGGCAAGTAAAAACATCAAGGGATTGGAATTAGAAGCCAATACTTCCCAAGCCCTTTGGACTGTTGAAAAACAATAATTTGGACACTGGATAAGTTCTCACATCTTGTGAGGACTTATCTTTTAAGTAGATAAGGAAAAAATATGTCAAAATATATTTTTAAGCGGATTTTATCCCTTATTCCCACCTTAATTGGGGTGAGTTTTATTGTCTTTACCCTTCTTTACTTTACGCCGGGAGATGTTGTAACTGCAACGATGGGAGGAAACGCGCCCAAAGAAGCCATTGAGGCAACAAGAGAAGCTCTTGGATTAAAAGACCCCTTCTTTGTCCAATATGGCCGCTATTTAAAAAATGCAATTTTTCATTTGGATTTAGGTAAGTCCTATATTACGGGAGAACCTGTAACCAGGACCTTGGCCCAAGTCTTTCCCAACACCTTAAAACTTTCCTTTTTGGCCCTATCCATTGCCCTGTTTTTTGGAATTGGCTTAGGAATTTTAAGTGCAGTAAAAAAGTACTCCGTCTGGGACCAAATTTCCATGATTTTTGGCCTCATTGGCTTGGCTATGCCTATTTTTTGGTCAGGACTCCTGTTGATTCTTCTTTTTTCTGTGAAGTGGGGACTCTTGCCATCTTCAGGCTTTGCAAGTTTTAAATACATGATTTTACCAGGTCTCGCCTTGGGCCTTCAATCGACAGCGGTGATCCTTCGGCAGACCCGATCTTCTATGCTGGATGTTTTGGACCAAGACTATATACGGACGGCTCGAGCCAAGGGAGTCAAGGAAAATAAGGTGGTTGTTACCCATGCCTTAAGAAATGCCTTGGTTCCAGTAATTACTACTGTAGGTCTACAAATGGGAACCCTCTTAGGAGGTTCTGTTTTAACAGAAACTATTTTTTCTATTCCAGGTATTGGGCGGATTATGGTGGAATCTATTAAGACCAGGGACTATCCTTTGATTTTAGGGGGAGTTCTCTTTATTGCCCTGGCATATTGCCTTATTTCTATCCTAGTAGACATTTTGTACACCCTTGTAGATCCTAAGATTAAAAGTAAAAAGTAGGTGATGGGATGCTTTCTTCAAATCAAGACTTTTGGCGACAATTTAAAAAGAATAAACTGGCCCTAGTGGGGCTGATTTTACTAGGCATCATGGTTCTTCTTTGCATCCTTGCGCCTTTTATTACCCCCTACGATTACAGTCAACAGGCTCTGGTGGACCGGTTTCAACCACCCAACAGCAACCATCTTTTAGGAACAGATGAGTTTGGCAGGGATATCTTAACTCGAATTCTCTATGGCGGACGGATTTCTTTTTTGATTGGCTTAGGGTCCATGGCTGTTTCCCTTGTAATAGGAACTATTTTAGGAGCCTTGTCTGGCTTTTTTGAAGGACCTTTAGATACGATCATTATGCGGATTATGGATATCTTTCTATCAATTCCCCAGCTGGTCTTGGCCATTGCCATAGCAGCAGCCCTAGGAGGGGGGATTGGCAATGTTATTTTAGCCGTCTCCATTTCTAGCATTCCAAACTATGCTCGGATTATGCGGGGAAGTGTTTTGTCGGTAAAAAAACAAGAGTATATTGAGGCAGCTCAGATTACAGGTATTGGCCTAGGGCGGATTTTATTTGCCCATATTCTTCCCAACTGCTTGGGGCCCTTAATTGTTCAAGCAACAATTGGAGTGGGAGTTTCTATTTTATCAGCAGCCTCCTTGAGTTTTATTGGGGTGGGGATTACCCCGCCTACACCAGAATGGGGAGCAATGCTATCAACAGGACGTGCTTATATCCGAGATTATCCCCATATGACCCTTTTCCCAGGCCTCGCCATTGCCCTATCTATTTTTGCCTTAAATGTTTTAGGGGACGGAATTCGCGATGCCTTTGATCCAAAGCAAAGGAGGGCCTAAATGTTAGTAGATATTCAAAACTTACATACCTATTTTCATACCGATGAAGGAGTGGTAAAGAGTATTCAAGGAGTCACTTTTTCAATTCCGGGCCATGCCACCACCTGCTTAGTGGGAGAATCTGGATCTGGGAAGAGCGTAACAGCTCTATCTATGATGGGGCTTTTGCCGAAAAATCAAGGAGAAGTAGTAGAGGGACATATTTATTTTCAAGGTCAAGATCTCTTGGAGCTGAGCCCGAACCAATGGCGCGAGATGCGAGGCAAGGAGATGGCCATGATATTTCAAGAACCCATGACCTCCTTAAACCCTGCCTTAACCATAGGCTATCAGATCCAAGAAGCTTTGCGAATTGGTCAAAAGATGGGAAAACAGCAAGCCCAAGAAAGAGCTCTAGACTTAGTAAAAATGGTGGATTTGCCCAGGCCTGAAAGGATGCTCAAGGCCTACCCCCATGAACTATCAGGGGGTCAAAGACAACGGGTTATGATTGCTATGGGCCTTGCCAATAAACCAAAACTTCTCATTGCCGATGAACCAACAACAGCTTTAGATGTTACCATCCAAGCCCAGGTCCTTGGCTTGTTAAATCAATTAAAAGAAAAGACAGGAACCGCCATCCTTCTCATTACTCATGACTTAGGAGTTGTAGCAGAAATGGCAGACTATGTTGTGGTGATGTTTCATGGTCGTGTGGTGGAACGAGGAACGGTGTTTGAAATTTTTGACCACCCTGCCCATCCCTATACCAAAGCTCTTTTAGCAGCCCGCCCTACCATTAAAATTGGCCAAGATTCTATTGAAAGTAATGTAGAAAGCGTAAAGGTGGAGGTTTCTCAAGAGGAAATAAATCAAGAAGAAGCCTTTGAAGAAATCGTCCTTTCAGATACCCATAGGGTGTCTCGTTTTGCCAATCATCTGGAGGTGAACCATGACTAAGCCTCTTTTAGAAGTTGAAAATCTAACAAAAAAATTTACCCTATCCAAGTCTCTATTTGGAAAAAAAGAAGAACTTGTGGCTGTGGACCAAGTTTCTTTTAGCCTAGACAAGGGAAAAACCTTGGGAATTGTTGGAGAATCTGGATCTGGGAAGTCAACTTTGGCCCGGTGTATTATTGGGCTCTACCAAGATATAGAGGGGAAAATTATCTTTGATGGACAGGACCTTACTGACTTAAGTAAAAAAGAACTCCGCCAGGTAAAAACCAGAATGCAAATGGTCTTTCAAGATCCCTACTCCTCTTTGAATCCTCGATTTACAGCGGGAAATATTATACTAGAGAGCCTTAGAGTAGGTTCTAAAAAGTCTCAAAGGGAAAAAGTAGAAAAGGTAAAGGAAACCATGGAGCGATGCGGTCTTTCTTCTAAGTACTACAGCCGCTATCCCCATGAATTTTCTGGAGGTCAAAGGCAAAGGATTAGTATTGCTCGGGCTTTGGTGACAGAGCCAGATTTGCTTATTTTAGATGAGCCTACTTCTGCCTTAGACGTCAGTATCCAAGCACAGATTATTGACCTTTTAAAAGATCTTCAGAAAGAGTTGGGCCTAACCTACCTCTTTATTTCTCACGACTTGGCTGTAGTGGCTAATTTGTGTCATGAGGTAGCTGTAATGGACCAGGGAAAAATTGTAGAAAAAGGCAGTCGAGATCAAATTTTTATCCGGCCCCAACAAGTCTACACAAAAAAACTTTTACAAGCCATTCCCATTGACCACCCCGCCCAAAGGAGGCCGGATTCCATGGGGACAGAATAAATGAGAAAAACAGAGGTCCTTTGTGGAAAACTCTGTTTTTTTATTGGTAAAATTTCTAAAATACTGTATAATGATACTATAAATCAATTTAGGGAGACCGAAAAGGAGGAAAAATGAGTCGAAAACAAGAAAATTACATGAAGGCCATCTACGATCTCATGATCCGCTATGGTCACGCCACCAATAAAAAGATTTCTGAATATTTAAATGTTGCGCCAGCTTCTGTTACAGAAATGGTTCGAAAACTTAAAAAAAATAAGCTGGTTCAAGTAGTGGGACATCAAATAACCTTGACAGAGGAAGGAGAAGAAGAAGTCGAAGACTTGTTGGACCGCCACCGTCTATGGGAAACTTTTCTTTTAGAAAAATTGGATTACCCCCCTGAACTGGTCCATGGTCTGGCAGAAAGTTTAGAACATGCTTCTGATAGTCAACTAATAGATCGATTAAACAAGTATTTAGCCTATCCAGAAACTTGCCCCCATGGAGGTCCTATTTTTATTAATGGCAGCAAAAAAGATGCCAAGACCCTGTGGCAAGAAGAAGAGGGAACGTATAAAATTGTCCAAATTATTGATGAAAATAATTACAGCCACTATTGCAAAAGAGGCTTGGTTCCAGGAGTTAAACTGGAAATTGGGAAAAAATTTTCAGAAAACATGACGGTGACCCTAGAGGGAAAGACTAAAACCCTAAGTAAAAGCGAAGGGGAAAATATCCTTGTGATAAAAAAATAGTCAAGGAAGTGGATTTATGGTAAAATAACACAGATAGGAGGAAGCATGAAGAAATCAATCTTGCTAATTACCCTGGTCTTGTGTTTAAGCGCCTGTGGCCCCTTAGAAACAGGCTTAGAAAAAGCCAAGGGACTTATTCCCCAGGGAACGAGTCAAAAAGAAAATAAAAAAGAAAATGTCTTTGAAAAAGTTAAGGAAATCAAAAATGATACACCCTTATCCAAAAGTCAAGTGGGATCTGTCAATGGTGTCGAACTCTACCATGAAGCGGAAAATCATCAGTCCGACCCAAGTCTAATGATTGACAATGTTAATAACTTTCAGGGAGGACGCAATCTTGTTGACTTAACAGAACTAGGAGACTATTTGGTAGATTACGAGATGGGAGCTACCATGATTCGGGAGCTTATTTTTCAGGATCCAGCTAACCGTTATGAAGGACAAACAGAGCCCATTACTCCAGATGATGAAGACGTATCGTATGCTCTTGAGTATTTTAACTACTTAACAGAAATCAACCGGTATCTTTCTAAAGACGATGCTTTTGAAGGAGTAGACCTCTATCCAACCCTTATTTGGGCAAAAAAATATAAGGGTACAGAGTTAAGAGCCTATTATTTTCGAGAGTACATTGAAGGAGATATTCGGTCCTCTGGTAACCAAGCCCTTGTTGTCATGGATAAAAACAACCGTCTTGTCCACTACCTGTCTTATGGAAAGAGAAATCCTTTGGCCTTAGAATACAAACCCACTTGGTCCAAAAAAACAGCCATAAATCACTTGGTTGAGGAATTGGGAATTATTCTAGGGGGAATTGACGACTATTATGATTTGGAAGATTTTTACTACCAAGTACCAGCCTTTTCCATTACAAAAACAACAGACAAACAATACAAGCCCCAATTTACTGGAGAATACCAAGCCCAGTCTGGGAAAAATACGTATGTTGTCTATGCTCGCCATGATGGGGATCATGTCACGACAAATGAAGATTAAAAAAAATAAGCAAAAAAGCAGGTACAAGTTGAAAAAGGTACCTGCTTTTTTATAGGTTAAAAGATAAGAAGACTTAAGAAAATATAAAAAATCGTGTTAACTATTGAAAAACAATACCTAACACGATTAAAATACCTGGAGCTACCGGGGAGAATCGAACTCCCGACCTGCAGGTTACGAATCCAGCTTTGATATTTTGTTTAAATTTGCCATGTGCTGTAATGATTGAAAATACTAGCTTACATAGGATGGTTTTTTTGTATTGTTGCTATATTTTGTTATATTTGATAGCAAATCCCGCATAAATCCCGCACGTTATAAAGAAATGACTTTTGGTGTTATGACTTTATCCATGATATCTTTTACTTCTTTATCGATATCTTCTACAGCGTGAATATAGATTTGTGTAGTGGATGGATCAGTGTGTCCTAATCGTTTGGCTATATTAGGTGCAGGGACTCTTTTAGAAGCTAATATCGTAGCAGCTGTATGACGGAGACCATACCATGTAATGTATCGGATATCATATTTTTGGCAAAAATCTTTATAGAATTCGTTAAAGTGCTTTTCTGTAACAACACCTCCTTGAGAGTTAGAAAAGACAAATTTGTCTTCCATAGATTGGCCTAAGAATTTCCAAGATTCTTCTTCTTTGTGTTTTTTAAATAAATAAATCAAAAACGGGGAAATTTGGAATGTTCGATGATCTCTTGTTTTTGTAGATTTTAGGATGTCTCCTTTTGAAGTTCTGGATATGGATCTATCAATTTGAACAATTCCTTTCTCTAAATCAATTCTATCCCATGTTAAGCCGTGTAGTTCTCCGGGGCGGATGCCTGTATAAACAGTAAAAATAAAGGCTAAAAAGTGGTAGGTGTCTGAATACTTCTGTAGAATAGGAATAATTTGGTTGAGTTCTTTTATGGAATAGAATTTTCTTTTTAAAGGTTCATCTTTCTTTTGTAGTCTAATCCTATCAGCAGGATTTTTATCAATGATCTCAAGATCAACTGAATAATTTAACATCACTTTTATTGTTGTTAAATAGTGTTTGAGGGTTTTATAGGATAAAGGTTGATTGGTTTTATCTGAAATTGTTTTTCGCAAGTAGTTTAGATATTTTTCAATATCTGCTTTTTTTATTTCCCTGACCTTTAAGTTTCCAATCTTTTCATAGGTTCTATTTTTTAGGAAGTCACGATAAAAATCTTTGGTCCGGACTTCGATATCTGCATTTTCTAAATAATATTCTGCTAATTGTTGAAAGGTGAAGTTATTAAAACCATGTATATCAGCTATTTCATCTTCCAAGGCTTCTTCTAGTTCTAAATCAGTTGTAAATAAAAAAACCTTTAAGTCTTTTCCATTAAGATCTGTTTTAATGACTTTACTTTTACGATGTCTTTTACCATCTACTGTTTTTTCGACTTCAAATCGATATTTTCCATTTTCTATTTTTCTGTAGGACATAATTAACCTCCTTATCTTAAGCGAGGTTTTATGGTATACTTTAGTCAGTGGCCTGGTATACCATACCTTGCTATGCCCCTATCCTGTTGCAGCAGGGTGGGGGCTTTTTAGTTGCTGTATTATGAATTTCTATTCTTGTAATTAATAACGTATCCCCGCTACGGATGAGCGGGGATTGGTTTTTTAAAATCCTTCGACTTTAGCATTTTCAAGATCAAAAGTCATGCCTTCTACATTTTCACCTAGGTACATCGCTTTAAACTTCCATGTTTTTCCAGCACCTAAATCTTGGACGTTATCCATGGCGTCGCCAAGTTTATTTCCATCTTTGTCATAGCAAGGGAAAGTTACTTGTACATAAGCGCGATCACTCTTTGTGTTATTTTTGATCACGCCGGTAACGTAGGAAGTAAATTGGTCGCTTTCCACATTTACATCGGAAATTTCATATTTTGCAGGCGCTGCCTCCTCGCTAGAAGTATTGGAAGTGGATTTAACGGTGACATTTTTATCTTCGTTACCACCTAAAGCATTTCCAATGATACCAAGGGCGATCAGTGCAATAATTACAATGAACCAAGGACGCTTATAAATCGGTTTTTTCTCTTTCACTGTATATTCTTTACCATCTTCTCCAACAATTGTTTTCTTTGACATAATTAGGTCTCCTTAAAGATTAGGGTGTCTTTCTTCTACTGTCTTAACAAGTGTTATCGTACAATCTATGTAAACTCTCCAACAGGAGAGAAAAGAACAAACGGCACACATGTTTTTAAAATAAAATGTATGTTCTAACGTGTTTAAAAAAATTTATTGACCCAAGCTAAATCTTGGTCTAGGTATTTGAGCCGTAAATTATACATCTCTTTACTGACGTTAAACCACTTATATTGTTGACCATCAATATCAAAGGGTAGCATGGCCTTTGTAATTTGTGGTGTCATTAAAATATTTCTTGCAAAGATATTGGCTTGGTCTTCGGCGATGCCAAAACCTCCACTCATGAGAACATCGGATCCAATGAGATCATGATGCTTTAAAATAATGTGGCCAAGCTCATGGGCTAGGGTAAAGGTGGTTCTCCGGGAGTAGATGTCCTTGTTGTAAAAGATATAATATTTTTGTCCTTTACGAACAGAAAATCCATCTTTGGAAATGAAGACTAATTGTTGTGTTGCATCTGTATAGGGAATCAATCCAATTCCAAGGTCTTTACATAGTTTAAAAGGAGATTGTGGACAGTAGGTCAAGTCTTGGGCCTTGATAAAATCGGCGATGGAGTGATAAAGGGAGTCGTAGGAGTACCATTTACTCATGATCTTTGCCCTTGTTTTTTTCAAACTGGTCAATCATTTGATTGATGAGTTGAATTTGACTTTTATCTAGGGTGCCAAGCTTTCTGGCTAGGACAATAGTTTCTTCATCATCTTGCGGTTGTGAAGATTCTTCACTCAACCCCATTAAGTAGGCTGGAGAAACATCAAAAACGTTAGCAAAATCTAAAATTTGGCTTTGGGAAATATCTCTCATTCCATTTTCAATCTTATTAATTGTAGAACGACTTTTATAGCCCAATTTGTCTGCTAATTCTTGTTGAGTCATATTATGGAGTTCTCTTAAATATTTTATACGTTTGTATATATCACTCATTGCTTATCTCCTTTAGTTCATAATACAATACTGTTTCCAAAATGTCAATAAATATTGACTAAATTAAAAATATTTGTTGACTATTTAGAAACAACATGATACTATAGTTGTAGACAAAAAAGAAACAACGGAGGTGATAGTTTGACTGATACAAAACGTTTATTAAAAATCATAGATAATTCGGGACTGAAACGCGTGTATATAGCGGAAAAGCTTGGTATTGACAGATTTTCGCTGTATAAAAAAATTAGGAATGAAACTGAATTCAAGGCATCAGAGATAAAAAATTTATGTAAGATACTAGATATTACAGATGATAAAACAATAAGCGAAATTTTTTTTAGCTGAAATGTTTCCAAAAAGGAAACGAAGAAGAAAGAAAGGGGTGGGGATGGAGAAAATTGATGGAATCATGCTCAATTGTTTCATAAAAGAAAATTTTAAAAGCCATTTAGAGTTTTCAAGACAAGTAGGGCTTTCTTATTCACACTTATACTACATCTTGAAAGAACACATCCTAGTAAGGGAAGGAACTTTAGAGAAGTTAGATGTAGTGTTAAAAAAATATGGTGTTTCAATTAATGATTTTGTGTATCCAAAGCCATTGATTATGAACGGAAAGAAAATAGGCCAGATTGATATTTATGACAATGGAGAATTGATTTGTTCTATTTCAACAAAAGACATCATTCACAAGGACAAGATAAAAGTAAAGTGTAGACCTTACTAACTAAGATTAGTCTAAGTTGTTATTTGAACTTTTGTCTGGATTTGAAACTGGAGTTTCTAGGCCATTAATCGTACGGACATGGTAGTTTTGATAGTTTCCGCTTTGTATCTCTTTTACAAATTGGTTTCTCGTCATATCTTTACCGGTGAAATTGTCGTGAAAATGTGTATTTCTTCCGCTAGGATCTTCGGATGTAACGGAAATTCGTTTTCTGGCTATAGGATCACCTCCTTTTTAAGGTGGAGTGAATTCATTTGATTAGTAGGTCTACACTAAATATAGGATAACATCATTCAATTAAAAACTCAATATATAGTATATATTTTTGAATATAATAAAAAACATACTATATATTGGTTAAAGAGTTAAATGGAAAAGATGGTCTAGGTTTGAAAGGAGGCTTTTATGGATCAAGTTATTGATTTTGGATTGCTACAAACAATTGACCAAAAGTTAGACAGGCTCATGGCAGAGCTGGATCAAGAAGACAAAGGCAGCGATTGGCCTTTATATATGGATACGACGACGGCGGCGAAGTATCTGGCGGTATCTTATGACACCATGGCTAGGCTAGGCCGAATTGGAGCTGTCAAGCATAAAAGTGTAGGAAGTAAAAGGATCTATAGAAGAGATTGGCTCGATGCTTATATGGAGAGGTGAAAAGATGGTTACAATTTCTAAAGGCATTGTCACTTGGGCCTGGACGGAAGATGGCCGCCCCAAAAGGTGGCTAAATTTAAAAAAATTTTTTACAAGCTTGGCTATCTTGGCTTTATGTATCTTGGTCTTATATGCTGGCAAAAAGTATTTTGCTTGGCTGGACCTAAGAGATCAAATTTTAATGGACAGGGTAGTAGCGTATGAGCAAGAAAAAAGTCCTCAAGTCTGGCAGGACTGAGGACTTAAAGTATGGTAAATACTAATTAAATTATAACACAGGGAGGTCAAAAATGAAAATTACAGATGAAAAACTTTTTAGCATAAGTGTTTTGAAAGAACGATTGGAAGCCTTAGAGGGTCTAGCCTTGACGATCAATGCAGGAAAAGAAGCAGAAAAAGAGTATCGAAAGCAATTAGAGGCCTTAAAAGAGGACTATAACAGCTTTTTATCGGAAGAAGAAACAGTTGATATTTTCAAGGGTTTTAAGGCGGTCAGCCTATGACCTATTTAGAACAAGATAAGTTTTTAAGGGATATCACAAAAAACTTGAAGCAGGCTTTAAGCTATCTTGAGGATGGAGAAAATCACAAGGCCAAAGGTTTTTTGAATGGAACCATAAAGGCGATACAAGACACCAGGGATAAGAATTTAAAGCTACACAAACGAACAAATCAGCAGCTGGACCAGATGGAGTATCGAAGAAGTCGGATGTAAAGGAGAAAAAAGATGAATGAATTAGCAGTAAGATATGAAGTGAATGGCCAAGAGGTTGTATTAACGAAGGACGATGTTAAGAAGTACCTTGTGAGTGGAAATGCGGACAAGGTAACAGATAAGGAGTTTAAGCTCTTTATGGAACTTTGTAAGGCGCAAGGGCTGAATCCTTTTCTGAAAGAAGCTTATCTGATTAAGTTTGGGAATGATGCATCGATTATTACCGGGAAGGACGTTTTTTTAAAGCGTGCCAGGGCTAATCCGGATTTCCGTGGCTTTAAGGCTGGAATTATTGTGCAAAAGGACCAAGGGTTTGAAAAACGAGAAGGAACTTTTTATTTAAAGGGTCAAGAAAATTTAGTTGGGGGTTGGGCTTCCATTTATATTAAGGATTGGGAGGTTCCTTTTGACCATTCTGTTTCTTTGGCGGAGTTTAATAAGGGGACGTCGACTTGGAAGACGATGCCTGCTGTGATGATACGGAAGGTGGCCTTGGTCCAAGCTCTAAGAGAGGCATTTCCTGATGACCTACAACAGCTATATTCTGCAGAGGAAATGGAGGGGGAAGTCATTCTTCAGGAAGATCCTCAAAGTCTAGGAAATGATGTCATTAGTGATGCCCAAAGAAGAAGGCTCTTTGCAATAGCTAACAGTGAAGAGGGGCTTGTTCGGGCGGCTATGGATGACTTTGGCTATGAGCATACGGCAGATATTCAAAAGAGTGATTATGATGCCTTATGTGCAAAGGTGGAAGAGGCCTTATCTATGACAGGCCAAGATAAAGATGGAGTGAATGAAGCAACAACTGTAACTGTAGAGGAAGTTCCTTTTACTGAATAAGGTTGCCTTTAGTTGTTTTGGGTGCTAGGTACTGTTAAGCCGGGCCTAGCACTTGAAAGGAGATTTAAAATGGCTAGACCAATGCGGAAGGGAATTGACTATTATCCTTTAGATGTCAATTTTTTAAGTGACTTGAAGGTTCGAAAAATAATTCAGGCTTGTGGGCCAAATAGCATTGCAATAATTATGCTCCTGCTCGGAACTATCTACGGAGACGAAGGGTATTTCATGCGGTGGGATGAAGATGTATGTTTCTTAATTACTGAGGCTTTCGGGGTTAAGCAGATGTACGTGGAGGAAACTCTTAAAAAGTGTTTGCAAGTTGGATTTTTCGAAAAAAAATTATTTGATCGCTACCAAATTTTAACCTCAAGAGGGATTCAAAAAAGGTTCTTTGAAATCACGAAGAGAAGAAAGAATTTTCATGTGGATCAAAGGTATCTTTTAGTTAATGTTACAGAAACAGGGGTTATTGCAACAGAAACCCCAATTAATGTTACAGAAATGGGGGTTAATGTATGCAATGGTACACAAAATAAAGTAAAGGAAAGTAAAGTAAAGGATAGAGAGATAGATATATATAATACTATAAATAGCCTTTTAGATAAAAAAATCACAAGCGAAGCATATCATCATCTCTCAAACCAGGTGGATATAGGACGGTTAATCCAGGAGTTAGAGCAGTCTCCATGGTTAAGGCAAAATGCAGACTTAAACGACTGTAAACCTAGCTTTTTGGCTAAGATTCTAGCTGGTAAATACCGGGAGTATCGGGCTGTGTCCAAAAACAAGTTTCACAATTTTAGCGAATCCAGTGTAGACTTTACGGCGGAAGAGCTTGAGGAGATGGCCAGGAAAAAGAGGGAGATGTAAAAAGTTGAAAAAAGTTGAGGGAAAAGATGAGAAATTTTAAAATTTCATTTAATTTTGAAGCAGATGATGATTGGAAAGCACAAGATATAAAAGAAATGCTTAATACAGTTTTAGACCCCATTTATCACTTAGGAGATTCATTTGTTGGAAACTTATGTATAGATGAAGTAGAGGAGACAGAAGATGAATTTTGAAGAATTACAAGAAATGGTCCTAGATTGGGCAGATGATAAGGATTTACTCCATGAAGAAAATGCCGATAGGCAATTTATGAAATTTATTGAGGAAGTTTTTGAGTTTAACGTAGAAATGGAAAAACATTTGAGTGGAGAAATTCAATTCGAAAACTGGTATGAAAAAGCATTGTATCGTGGAGACATTAGAAGAAGTGGAATTCCACCATATCCAATTTTATACATGGAATTGGAAATGGGAGATATCTTTGTGACTTTAATTATTTTGTGTAAACAATTAGACATAAGCCCAGTTGATTGTCTGCAAAAAGCTTATAAAAAGATAAGCAAGCGTAAAGGCAAGACGATTGATGGTGTTTTTATAAAAGAGGAAGACCTATAAGAGTTGAGTAAAACGGAGTAGAGTAAAAAATGAAAAAATTTTTAGTTGAAGAAAGTGGATATTACAAAATTAGAATGAAAGTTGAGGCACTCAACGCAGATGATGCAGTAGACAGAGTGTATGGGTACTTGCCACGATTTATTGATGTTGAATCAGACGACAGGGAGATTACAGAGGTGGAAGATTGAATGTGGAGAGAAAAAACCAGGCAACGTTGATTCTTTGTACATTAACGAAGCTTTTAAAAGAGTTTAACTTTGGATTAGAAATATTCAAGGATGGAAGTATAGTTTTTGTAGATGGCAATACTGAAGATAGATATAAAGTCAGTGCAAAAGATTTCCAAGATTTGTATAACAAAACAGAGGTGGAAAAATGAATTTATACGAATTAACTGAAATGTACCAAAATTTATTAGATTTAGAGGAAGAAGAGTTACAAGACCATTTAAAAAACATTGATGACGAAATTGAAATTAAGGCGGAAAACATAGCTAAGGTTTTAAAAGACCTGGAAGCAGGATCTGAAGCATATAAAAAAGAAATTGAACGACTATCTAATAAAAAGAAAAGTACAGAAAATAGAGCTAAGAGACTAAAAGAATACTTGCAAATGGCCATGGAAGAAGTGGACAAGAAGAAGTTTAAGACAAACCTGTTCAGTTTTAATATCCAGAAAAATGCGCCATATTTAAAAATATTGGATGAGAATAAAATACCAGAAGAGTTTTATAAAGTGGAAAAAAAGCTGGATAAGACAGAATTTAAGAAAGCGGTAAAAGCCGGAAAGTATTTAGATGTCGCTGAGTTGGTACAAACTGAAAGTTTAAGGATAAGGTAACTTTATGGTATCCAGGAGAAAAATAAAGACATATAGATTTGACGTAGAAGCTTTCTGTGAGATTGATATTGAGGCTAAAACAAAAGAAGAAGCTGAAG
>JASBZN010000013.1 GCA_029983435.1 Urinicoccus sp.
TTAATTCATACCATTTTTCCTTGTCTGATAAAAGGCATCTTCTGATCATTTTTCAGCCTCCTAAAAAAACGCAATCCTTATAAAATTTGTATTCCCAACATTTTTGCTTCTTCCAAAAATTCATCGGTCCATACCGAAGCTTGAACTTCTGCAATGTGCTTTCTCTCTAGAAAAAACATACACAGCCTGGACTGTCCTATTCCTCCCCCAACTGTATAGGGTAGTTCATGGTTTAAAAGGGCCTTATGGTAGGTTTGATCCAAGCGATCACAGGTATTGGTTAGCTCTGATTGCTTCAAAAGGCGGTCTTCATCCACCCGTATTCCCATAGAGGATAGTTCCAAAACATTTTGCGTTGCAGGATTCCAAACTAAAAGATCGCCATTTAAGGTCCAATCATCATAATCTGGACTTCTCAAGTCGTGAGCTTCCCCATTTTCCAACTTTCCACCAATTCCTTGAAGAAAGACAGCTTTTTTTGCCTTACAAATTTCATATTCCCTTTCTTTCGGCGTTTTATCGGGATACTTCTTTAAAAGATCTTCTGTCGTAATAAAGTAGATATCTTTAGGCAGTTTGGGACTCAAACAATGGGGATAGGTGTTATTAATAAAACTTTCGGTCCGTAAAAAAACAGAATAGATTTCACGAACAATATAGTGAAGATAGGACTCTGTCCGATCTTCTTTTTTTATTATTTTTTCCCAGTCCCATTGGTCTACATAGACAGAGTGAATTTCATCAAACTCTTCATCTGGCCGAATAGCATTCATATCGGTATAAAGGCCTTCATAAGTATCAAATCCATATTTTTTTAAGGCATATCGCTTCCATTTTGCTAGGGATTGGACAATTTCTACCTTCATATTATATTTTCTTATATCAAATTCTACCGCTTTTTCCTTCCCTGACAAATTATCATTTAATCCTGTTTCAGGCCTTACAAAAAGAGGTGCACTAACCCTCGTTAGGTTTAGAGTATTGGCCAGATCTCTTTGAAAATAGTCTTTCAATGATTTTATGGCTATTTGCGTTTCTCGAATATCTAAAAATTTACAGTCTGAATTATTACGCATGCTTTCTCCTTAATAATTAGAAAAAGCTCTCATCATAAAGTAATGATAGAGCTTTTTCTTTTTTGAAATACTGCTTCATATACAGGATCTTCACAAGTTAATATCCCGTCTACAATCCGTTGGTTAAGCGCAAAAGCAAAGTTTAAGTCTGTTTTATAATCTTCTGGTTGATCTTCATAGACTCGAACCGCCTCAAGAATAAATTCCTTTATTTGAGCCACCATCTTGGTATATTTTTTCGTTTCAATATCTACTGAATCTAGTCTTACTTGAGTGAATTCATGTTGAGGCAAATACTGATTTAAACCTTTTTCATAGTTTAAATGAATTTGTCCATTTTTATGGCTTGTACAGCGAATCCGCTTAGCATGAGGATAGCAAGTGTAATCTGCCAAATAATGTGAAATAATCCCCAATTTCTTACTAAAATACTTGGTTAAAAAGTGATCTTCTGTCGCCAAATTATGTTTTTGGGACAAGAAGATTAAGTCGACAATTTGCTTGGCAATATAGTCTAAGGATTCTTCCTTGTAGTAAGGAATAGCTTTAAAGAAGGGCATAATATCTGGAGCTATACTATTCCACAAAACTTTATCTTTAGACAACTCTATATCATAACAATTTTCTACATGGGAACAGAGTCTTGCCGCAATTGCCTTGTGACAATCAAAATAAATAATATCATCCCCTTTATGTCTTTTTCAGACACTCTTATTATATCATGTTTCTTTTCTAGGTCAAATAATTCTAAAAAGTTTATTTTTTATCATTTTTTACTTTCACTTTGAACATGGATGGCTTGATTTAAAACCTGCCAAACATCCGGTGTTTCTAACCCCTTTCGCCAGGAAGCTAAACCTGCCAAGTTATATTTTGGAACCAAACTGGCCTTGCATTTTAAGGAGTCCACGTTCTCAATCCAAATTTTTTCATCGCCTCTATCAAAAACATATTGTTTTATTTTACTATCCCACTTACTTTGGCTTAAATAGGGACTAGCTTGTCCCATTGGAATATTTTTACTAGACCAATTCCCGTTGGTCTTTGTCCATAATCGGGTATAGAGGGGAACTCCCAAAAGTAACTTTTCCTTAGGAACCGTCCTAAATAGGGTATTTAAATGGGATTCAACCCAGTTATACTCTGCTACACTCCCTGGTTCATTACTAGAAGCCCAGTATTGGTCATAAGCCATCAAAACAAGGTAGTCTGCCGCTTTGGCTAGGGCTTTTCTATTGTAGACTTCTTTTTTGGGGTCTCTCGATAATTGTGGGGTTACATCCACGCTTACTTTGATTCCCTTATCAAAGCAAAGGGCCTTTAGCTCTTGAACAAATTGTGTAATATAAGGGCCATCCTCTATCCGCACATGTTCAAAATCAATATTAATCCCCTTCATATGATAGACAGATAAAAGGCTCATAACTTGTTTTAAAATCTTGTCCCTTTTGGCTGTTGAACTCAAGGTAGCATGGGTAATATCTGGATCAAAACTGTTGTCTAAATAGCCCCAGACGTCAGTACCTAGGCTCCGGTACTTATTAATATAGGCTACGTTTCCTCGGTCATATACAGTGCCTTCTTTATCTTGAATAGAAAACCAGGTAGGAACAATAATATCCACACCAGGTAGACTTTGGATGGCATTAATCCGGTCTTGGTTTTCTTTTCCATAAATATAGTCCCATGTTAAATGAAGAGGCTCTGAAACTTGAGCCTCTTCATTTTTTGCAAATGGTGCTTTGAATTTATTTTCTTGAAAATCTACCTTACAATTGGACTTTAAGAGGTAACCACCATAGCCATTTTCTAGGCGTACTCGGTAAAAATCTCCTTCTTCCCCATAAAAAGTAATCTTTTCATCTCCATTAATCCGGGTGATATAGGGAGAGGAGGATTTTGCTTCTTCTCTTAAAAGGGTCCCCTTTAAGGCACTTCCTACAGCATAGTTTGCATCTGTAAAATCTAGCGTCAGTTTGTTTGAATCCTTATGGTACCTAAATTCCACAGGATAATCGTGAATAAAGGCTTCTGTAGGAATAAGAACCTTATCTTCTTTTACCACAATAGGATCTCTTAATGCCATCTCTTGACCGTTTAAGGTAAAAGTATTTTCATCAACTTTAAAGCGTTTTAATCCTGTTTTATTAGTAAAAGTAATGATCTCTTCATTCTTATCGTAATAAACTGTCTCATCTAGGTTCTTTTTAATATAATCAAAACTTAAGTAATATTGTCCATCTATTAAGGCAAAGTCTTCTGCCTTTTGGTTTTTCCCATCACTTATAAAAGCCAAACCTTTTGCTTGGTCCGATACCGTTCCTGAACCTCTGTTTAGAAACCGAAAAGCTGCATAGCCGCCAGCCCCCAATATTAAAACAAGTATTAATAATATGGTAAGTACTTTTTTCATAGATATCCTTTCCGCATAAGCTTATTTATCATGAGCTTTTTATCTGCATGAATAAGTTAATTATAATACTTTTTATCTTTTGTGTCCAATTGTGTTTAAATACTTGATTTTATGTGGCTTATTTCTTATACAAACTACTGTTATGAGTCTATTTATTGGATGTTAATCTAAGATTTCTTCTAATAACACCATTGCAAAAAAATAGATGCGAAGACCCCTTCACACCTATCTTTTCTTATTTTATCTTACTTAATGGACATACAACGGATTGCATTCAATACCGCCAAAATAGTAACACCTACATCTGCAAAAATTGCTGCCCACATGGATGCATGACCTATGGCTCCTAAAAATAGGACCACGACCTTTATCCCAATAGAAAAATAAGTGTTTTGGCGAACAATTCGCAAGCATTTTTTGGATATTCTGATAGCTAGGGGAATTTTAAGAGGATCATCATCCATTAAAACTACATCTGCAGCTTCAATAGCTGCATCAGCCCCCATGGCTCCCATGGCAATTCCAATATCTGCCCGGCTTAAAACTGGCGCATCATTTATGCCATCTCCAACAAAGGCGAGTCCTTTTTTTTCTTCATGAAGATGTTCTAAAACCTCATCTACCTTTGCAACTTTATCTTGAGGAAGCAACTGACTATAGTAGTGGTCGATTCCAAGTTTACCCGCTACTTCCCTAGCAACCTCTTCACTATCTCCTGTAAGCATTCGGGTTTGAATCCCCATCTTTGTCAAATCTTTAATAGCCATATCAGAGTTTTCCTTAATGGTATCTGAAATAACAATATGACCTTGGTATTCTCCATCAATGGCTAGATGAAGGATGGTCCCTATATGGTCGCAAGGCTTCCAAGAAATTCCGTAGTCATCCATTAACATGGTATTTCCCAAGTAAATGAGCTTTCCATTAACTCTAGCTGTAACTCCTCGTCCAGAGTCTTCATGAATATCTTCTACTTGGCAATCATCTGCTTCCTTGGGATAGGCCTTTCGTAAAGATTCTGCAATAGGATGGGTAGAATATCGCTCAACATGTGCAGCTAGATGAAGAAGCTCTTCTGGTTGAATCTCTTCTGGATGAACCGCTGTCACAGTAAAACTTCCCTTGGTAAGGGTCCCTGTTTTATCAAAAGCAACTTCCCTTATCTCAGATAAACTTTCCATGAAACTAGAACCTTTAACTAAAATTCCCTTTCGACTTGCTCCGCCAATTCCTGCAAAAAAGGATAGAGGAATGGAAATAACCAAAGCACAAGGACAGGAAATAATTAAAAAGGTTAAGGCCCTATAAATCCAATCTCCCCAAGCTGGTGAAGCTCCCTTCACCATTAAAACCAAGGGTGGAACAAAAGCTAAAACTAGAGCTGCCATAACAACAATGGGGGTGTAGACTCGAGCAAATTTAGAGATGAACTTTTCTGCTGGAGCTTTTCTGGCACTGGCATCTTCTATGAGCTCTATTACCTTAGAAGCTGTTGATTCATCAAACTCTTTTGTCGTTTTTACTTGTAAGAGTCCACTTAAATTGATGGTTCCAGAGTAAACGTGACTCCCTACTCCTACATCTCTTGGAATGGATTCTCCTGTTAAAGCTGCGGTATCCAGACTAGAACTTCCTTCTACAACTTCTCCATCCAAAGGAATTTTTTCTCCAGGTTTCACAAAAATAATAGTCCCTATTTCAATATCTTCTGGATCGACTTCTATCAATTTTCCATCTTGATCTTGAATATTTGCATAGTCTGGAGCTAAGTCAACCAAACTGGTAATGGATTTTCGACTCCTATCAACAGCATAGGATTGAAAAAATTCTCCAATTTGATAAAGCAACATCACAGCAATCGCTTCTACATAGTCGCCACTTCCACTATAAAGGGCCAAGGCAATGGCTCCCAGGGTAGCGATAGACATCAAAAGCGATTCATCAAAGGGTTGTTTGTTTTTGATTCCATAAAAGGCCTTAATTAAAATATCATAGCCTACAATAAGATAGGGAATGAGATAGAGCCCAAAACGTACCCAATTTTTACTGGGAATAAAGTGAAAAATTATCATTAAGGCCAGGGCTAGTAAAATTCGAGTCAAGGTTTTTTTCTGTTTTTTATTCATCTCTTCCCTCCCTAGTCTTTATTTATAATAAATTTCACAGTCTCTTTCTATCTTTCTGCAATTCTTCAAAACTTCATCCATAACGGCTTCTTGGTCTACGCCGTCTTCAAAGTCTACCTTCATCTTTAGTGCCATAAAATTTACAAGAGCATCTTTTACCCCTTGGGTATTTTTTGCTGCATCTTCCATTTTTTCTGCACAAGCAGCGCAATCTACTTCCATTTTATAAGTTTTTTTCATTTGTCTCTCCTTTAATACTTGTATAACCATACATATGATTCATTACTCATATATAGGATACACTGAATGCTCATTTTCGTCAAGATAAAACTTTTTCACAAATTTCTTTTACTTCGTTCACCCAATAAAAAATCCCAAGAGACCAACATTTTTGTCTCTTGGGATTGAGTCTTCTTTTATTTATTCTTCGGAAGGTTTGTCACAACAATCGTCGCAATCGCAATCGTCATCACAAGCTTCAAATTCATCGTAATCGTCTAAGTCGTCATAAAGATCCATGTCATAGTCCCCTAAATCGAAATCATCAAAATCATCTAGGGCATCATAGTCTGCATCTTCATCATAGGTGTATTCTTCTAAGTCTGCTAAATCTTCTTCCAAGATATCAACATAATCTTCTAGTGCATCAATTTGATCTTGTAAATCATCAACTACTTCGGACATTAAGTTTACAACTTCTACTAACAAGTTTCCTTCTTTAGTATTTCCAATTTCTTGGCCTTCAGCTAACCCTTGCAGATAAGCAATTTTTTTCGTAATTGAATTCATTACAATCCTCCTTATACACGAGACATGTACTCACCATCGCGAGTATCAATCCGAATTACATCCCCTATATTGACGAATAAAGGAACATTTAACTTGAAACCTGTTTCTACTGTAGCAGGTTTTGTCCCACCTGAAGAAGTATCTCCTTTTACTCCAGGTTCTGTAAATGTAACTTCTAACTCAACGAAATTTGCAGCTGATACATCAAAAGGTTTCCCTTGGTAAAAATTAATTGTAGCGTTGTCATTTTCACGAATGAAATTCATTGCTTCTTTTACAATATCTTCTTCCAATGGGATTTGTTCAAAGGTTTCATTGTCCATAAAGTAGTAAAGAGTTCCATCATTGTATAAGTATTGCATTTCTTTTGTTTGGATTGTTGCCTTTTCAAACTTTTCAGATGGATTAAAAGTTTCATCCTTAATCCCTCCAGATAAAACAGAACGAATTTTTGCACGAACAAAAGCTGCTCCTTTACCTGGTTTTACGTGTTGGAAATCAATTACTTCATAAACGTCTCCATCCCTTTCAAATGTTAACCCTTTTCTAAAATCACCTGCAGAAATCATTTGTCATCCTCCTCAATATATTCTCCTCATATTATAACAGGTAATTACTTAGTCTTTCAAGACTTAAGTCAAAAATAATTATGGGGCCTGGATTGAAGATTCTTTAATTGAAAATGATAAAATATTGGAGTTTTGGATGCAATCCCAAAAATCGTTCCTATATCATAAGTGGATTCTTCGACTAAGCCTCTACCTACAACCAGTCCTTTAACTTTTAAAGGCCCTGGTTGGTTTGAAAAATAAAGACCGATTAAACTTCCTTTTCCCTCTAACTTTCCATTATTTATTAGGATTCCTCCTAGACTCAAAGAAGTCTTGAGATGGATCGTTCCGTCATTTTTTAAACAGATAGGATCCATCCAGGTCCACTGAGCAAAAACTTGGTCTTCTTCCATTAAGCAAAATTGGCTTCCTACGTAGATTAAGTCCACTTGGTGTCCTGGAGGAATATAAATTTTTTCATAGGGAACTTCTTTCCAGCCTTCTGCCTTGAAATTTTCCACTGCTTGCAAAAATTCTTGGGAAGAATTTTTTTCAAACAGATAGGGACTTTTTTTCAACCACTCAGGATAAAAGAGATAGATATCCGCTCTTTTTTCTAATGAATCTTTTTTCACTTCAAGATAGCCCAAATTTTCTTTCCAATTTTCTACCTTAAAACTTACACTTGCTCCATCTACAAGCTCGGTCTTAGAAAATCCTCCCCCTCCAAAGTCTTGATAGCTTTTTTGTAAATCTTTTAAAACCGTATCGCGCGTTTCTTTAAAAAGAACCCCATCTAAATCTAAGTCTTTTTGAAAAAAGGTCCATTTATCTACAAAAGACTTTTGATATTGGCCAGTAATTTCCAGTAACAAGCCAGCCACGGCTAAAACCATAAAACAGATGAAAATTGCTACTAGATAAATAAAACCAGCTTTATTGTCCTTTAACTTCACATCGCTTCGCCAAAATTTTTTCAAAGTTCCGCCCCTCAAGTGTTTTTAATTTCAAAAAAATTTTCTCCTGATCCACTACCATATCCAAAGACTGGATATCTCGGCATAAGACATTCTTCCCTATGGCCTCAATGGGTTTGTATTCCTCATAGTTGGTATAGTAGGCCTTCCATGCCACTCTTACTAGTTCATCCTCTCTATTGACGTCATAGTAGATAAAATGCCCTTTTTCTTTCTTGGCTCGAGGATTAAATTGGCAAAGGACATAGCGGTTTTTCCCATGAATAGGGACAAGCCAAATTTCTTGAGCTGACAGGATCTCATCTTCCATAAAATTCAGGCCATAATAGATATTTTCATTTCCTTTTATCTCTTGTGTGATTTTTTTACCTTGGCTTAAACTCGTCCAAATGAACGTGTAAATCACGC
The DNA here is from genome assembly GCA_029983435.1 of Urinicoccus sp. Classification (GTDB taxonomy): domain Bacteria; phylum Bacillota; class Clostridia; order Tissierellales; family Peptoniphilaceae; genus Urinicoccus. The sequence continues at coordinate 8,341 of JASBZN010000013.1, forward strand.
CTAAAATTAAAGATAAGATACCTAGGCAAAGCACCACCTCAAGGAGTGTAAATCCCTTCTTTTGGAATAAGACATTGCCAACTTTTTTCATCTTTTTCTCCTTTAAGCGTCCACTGGTATAGAGAAAGGTCTTGGTCTTTTTTTACAATCCTTTCTTCTAGTTCATACTTTCTTCCCCGAATCAGATAGTTCTTCTTTGGCTCTTCTCCACTGAGTCTTGTTTCAACAATCTTTCTGGCACACTGGAGCATCTCCTCTTGACGGTAGTGGTCGTCTACTTGGTGGTAAATGGTTCCAAAAAGAGGCAAGGCCGCATAGGCAAGAAGAGCTAGAATACCCAAGGCTAAAACCACCTCAATTAGGCTAAATCCCTCTTTTTTCATCCTCTGCCTCCCACCTTACCTGCCCTGTAACTGGAGCAATAATTAACTTATAATTATGGTATTTTCCTTGGAAATAAAGACTTTGTGCTGACTGATAGTCTGGACGACCATTTCTTGTAAAATAGACCTTACAGGCCTTTCCCTTTAAGTAGAGTTGGCCTCCATAGGCGCTCTCATAGATGGGTTCTTCTTCTCTTTCCACCCAATACTTTTGAGAATCAAAGGTCACTCCAACAAGCTGGTAAGAATCCAAAGCTAGACGTCGTGCCTTCATGGTATTAATCACCAGCTCTTCCATCTTTTTTTCTTCCTTGTATTTTTGAATAAAGGAAAGTCTCGGAACCCCAACAGCTAAAAACAAGGCCAGTATTCCTAAAACCACAAGAATCTCAACAAGGCTGATTCCTCTTTTCTTCTTCATCGATAAGCCTTTACTGTTAAAATATCTAAAAATTTATCTGGAGAAATTTGCCATTCTAGGCCATAAATCCATTTCCCCCTCCACTTAGTTTTTTCCTCCAAAAGGCACCTTTTATTTTCTCCTTCTTCCATATAGAGCACAGAACAAGGTGGCATCTCACTAAGTTGTGTAGTAATTTCAATTTCCTTTAACGGAACCATGGGAAAAGATAGAGAAATTAAGCCAAATTTTTCCTGACTATTTAAATAAGAAAAGGTATAGTCTTCTTCTTGACGGACAATGGGGTTGAGAAACCTATCTCCTTCCAGTTCCCCTTGACTCAAATCTACAGAATGATAAAGCTTTTCTAAGCCTTGGTCCACTAAAAAAATAGCTGGTAGGTCTTTGGGTTCATGACTTACTATTTCCTTTGCCTGGTCTATCTTCTTATTTATTTGAGTATTTACTGGAGCTTTTACCACTAGTGCTTTAGCTCTTTGGACTGGTTGATTTCCTGAGTTTTTAGGCCCTGGAGCCTTGCTAGGAGGGTCTATCTTTTTTTCCTGGCTCACGACTAGAGAAGTTCCGCCTGGAGTTTTTATTTCTGGAGTCTGGGGAGTTTGTCCTTCTTTGACTGGTTCTGTAGTTATTTCTTTTTTTACCAAGGGGGCTTCTACAATAGGTCCTTGGTCTTGGCTGATTTGCTTAAACTTTAAAGGAAAGAGTACTTTAAGTTCTACCTTGGCCTGAGAGTCTTGAATAGAAATTTTCTTTTCCGATACCTGATAATTTTGGTCCAAAAAAGCCAACAAGTCTTCTAGCCTTTCCCTATCTGTTCCTAAGCTTAAATCTACTTGGAGATTCAAGTCTCCCTTTCCTAAAAAGGACCGGCCTACTTCCTCATATGTTCCAAGAAAAGGACTTGTCTGGATTTGTTTTAAAATTTCTTCAATCTCGTCCTCTGTATATTTTCTTTTTATCTGGATTTTTTCTTCTTTTATTTGCGATTTTTTAGCAAAAATATCCTCTTCTAAAGGTTTTACTGCAAATTCTTCGTAGGCAAAAACAACCAAGGCACAAAAAAAGACGATAAGAAGAGTCTTTTCTCTTCTCGTCGTCGTTTTTAAATAGTGAATCAACTTCTCCATTTTTTCCTCCTAAAGTCTTGTTTCTTTCAAAAAGACCTGGGCCATTTTTTGAGCCCCTTTTTTATTGGGGTGGATTTCATCAAAAAATAAACTTGAATCATAAGGAGTAAAGGCTTGGTAAAAATCCACCAGCCTATTTCTTGGAAAAGTTGATAAAAGTTTCTTTTGAAAGCCCTCTAGTTTATTTGAAAGACTTTTATATTCCCATAAATCCGGATTTGTTGGTGTTGGAATCCCCAAAAACACCTTTGAGCATTTGTCCTTTAAATATTCATTAATTTCTAGATACTTTAACAAAACATAGTCAATAGAACCTCCGAGAACAAAGTCATTGGTTCCTCCCATAATAAAGACCTTGTCTCTTGGAACATGAACCATGACCTGCCTCTGTATCTCAGAAATGACGGCTCCGTTGACCCCGTAATTAACTATATCATAGCCCGAATCCACCAGGATGTCAATCCATTTGTAGCCAGACTTTAAGCCAAATCCAAAGGTTAGACTATCGCCAAAGCAATCCATCATTAATAGATTTTTTCCTTAATTTCTTTTTCCAATTCACAAATAAAATCTTCTATTTTTACATCTTTTCTTTCTTGGCCATCCCTAGCTCGAACAGAAATACTATGAGCATCTACTTCTTTTTCTCCTAAAACCAACATGTAGTTAATCTTATTTAGCTGAGCTTGACGAATTTTGTAGCCAACCTTTTCTGACCGGCTATCAAGATGAACCCGAATTCCAGCGTCTTTTAATTGTTTTTCAACTTCTTCAGCATAGGAGGCAAATTTTTCTGATACAGGGATGATTTCCACTTGAACTGGTGATAACCAGAGAGGGAACTTTCCAGCATAGTGTTCAATCAAAATCCCCATAAAGCGTTCAATAGATCCTAAAAGCGCCCGGTGAATCATTACCGGTTGTGCCTTTTCCCCATTTTCATCTACATAAGTTAGATCAAACCGTTCTGGTAATTGGAAATCCAATTGAATCGTTCCACATTGCCAAGTCCTTCCAATAGCATCTTCTAAGTGGTAGTCAATCTTTGGTCCGTAAAAGGCTCCATCCCCTTCGTTAAGCTCATAATCCATGTGGTTGGCTTCTAAGGCTCCCTTTAAAGCAGTAATAGCTTCATTCCATTGTTGATCTGTTCCCATGGAATCCTCTGGCCGAGTGGATAATTCCACATGGTATTTAAAGCCAAAAGTAGAATAAAGAAGGTTGGCACGCTCAATAACGTCTGTTACTTCCTTTTGAATTTGATCTGGTAAACAGAAAATGTGGGCATCGTCTTGTGTAAAGGTCCGAACTCGGAAAAGTCCATGAAGAGCTCCAGATAATTCATGACGATGAACTTGACCAAATTCTGATAATTTAACAGGAAGATCCCTATAGGAGTGGGGTTTATTCTTGTAGACTAAAATAGATCCTGGGCAATTCATGGGTTTAATGGCATAGTCTTCTCCATCAATTTTTGTAAAGTACATATTATCCTTGTAATGATCCCAATGTCCAGACCGATGCCACAGGTCTTCGTTTAAAATCATAGGGGTTTTGATTTCTCCATAGCCCTTTTCTTCTTGAACTTCCCTCCAGAAATTTTCTAGAGCATTTCTTAAAATCATTCCCTTGGGATGGAAAAATGGGAAACCTGGACCTTCTTCGTGCATGCTAAAGAGGTCTAATTCTTTACCAAGTTTTCGATGATCTCTTTTTTCTGCTTCTGCTAGTCGGTCTAAATAAGCATCTAAATCTTTTTTCTTTTCAAAAGAAATCCCATAGATTCTTTGGAGCATTTCTCTCTTTTCATCTCCACGCCAATAAGCCCCAGCAACAGACAGAAGTTTTACAGCCTTAATTTTTTTTGTATCTTTTAGGTGGGGGCCTCGACATAGGTCTACAAAGTCTCCCAGTCTATAAAGAGTAAGATCCTCCTCTTCTGGTAAGTCTTCTATGAGCTCTACCTTATAAGGTTGATTTTTTTCCTTAAAAAAGTCCAAGGCTTCTTGTCTAGAAATTTCTTCTTTTTCTAAACAATTATTTTCTTTAACGATTGCCTTCATTTCTTTTTCAATTTTTTCTAGGTCTTCTGGTGTCAAGCGATGATCTAGGTCAATGTCATAGTAAAATCCAGTATCGATGGCTGGCCCAATGGCAAACTTTGCTTCTGGATAAAGCCGTTGAATGGCATAAGCCATTAAATGGGCACTAGTGTGCCAAAAGATTTTCTTTCCTTCTTTGTCCTCAAATTTTAAGACTTTAAAATCTGCATCTTCTGTAATTTCATCTAGCTTTCCCCTTATTTCTCCATCGACTAAAGCACCTACAGAAGCTCGATTTAAGCCTTCTGAAATAGCGATTGTAGCTTCTTCTACGTTGGGATTGTGGTCAAATTCCTTGATTGACCCATCTGGTAATCTTAATTGAATCATTCTTTCCTCCTTATATCCAATAAAAAAGTAATATCCAATAAAAAGTACCCCGTCCAAAAGGACGATGGGTACCGTGGTTCCACCTTTATTTTAACTCATGGGACGGTAACGACGCCTTACGCCTTTTTTTCAAAAGGTACTCCGGGGTAGTCTTCATACTAACTTTCCTCTCCCTTTCACCAACCGGAAGCTCTCTAAAATCTAGTTAATACTACTCGTCCCATCATTGTAAGATGAATAAATTATACTAAAGCTCTTAAAAATTTGCAAGTATTCTTTTATTTAATATGATCTGCAATCTCATTAAAGGCCACTTGCTCTTGGGCTCCTGTTCGCATATCCTTTAAGCTAACAGACTGATTTTTTACTTCTTCTTCCCCTAAAATAAGGACATAAGGAACGTGGATCCCATCTGCATACTTAAACATTTTTTTCATCTTTCCATGCTCTTTATAGACGAAAGAAGAAATGCCTTGGTTTTTTAAGCGACAAGATAAGTCAATGGCTTCTTTTACAAATCCATCCATGGGTAATACCAAAATTTGACAAGGTCCCTTCTTTTCCATGGAGATCAAGTCTTCTTCTTGAAGCTGATAAAATAACCGAGATAAACCGATGGACATACCCACACCTGGTAGGTCTTTTTTGCTGTAATGCTTGGCAAGGTGGTCATAGCGACCTCCAGAACATACAGATCCGATTTGTTCGTGACCATTTAGGCTGGTTTCAAAAACAACTCCTGTATAGTAATCTAAACCTCTAGCAATTTTTAAGTCCAAGTCCAAATACTTTTCTTCTAAGCCATAAGCTTTAGTCAAGCTTAAAATTTCTCGCATTTCATCTAAGCCTACTTTTAGGTCTTCGTTCATTGCTACAAGGTCTTCAAGAGCGTGTAACTTTTCTTCTGGGCTCCCTGTTAGGTGAATAAATTCATACAGTTTTTTTTCTTGTTCCTCTGTAGATCCCAAGTCTCTTAATTGGTCTCTTACTGCTTCCCAGCCGATCTTGTCATATTTATCTAGAATTCGTAAAACTTCTGTTAAATCTTCCATCCCCAAGGCCTTAAAAAATCCAGATAAAATCTTTCTATGGTTTACATGAATCGTAATCTCTTCTAGACCCATGGCAGCAAAAACTTCTTGAATCATAGAAATAACTTCTGCATCATTAGCTAGATCCAGTTTTTCATCCCCTACGATATCAATATCACATTGATAAAATTCTCGGTAGCGCCCCTTTTGGTTTCTTTCCCCTCGGTAAACCTTGGCAATATGGTAGCGGCGAAAAGGAAAAGATAAGTCGTTATAGTGTTGCGCCACATATCTTGCCAAAGGAACTGTTAAGTCAAAGCGCATAGCCATATCTGTTTTACCCTTTGTCAGCTCATAGACTTGCTTTTCCGTCTCTCCTCCCCCTTTAGCTAAAAGGACTTCCTTTTTTTCCAATACGGGAGTGTCTAAGGGGTAAAAACCTGCTTTCTTATAGGTGGTCTCAATGGTATTTTTTAACCCTTCAAAAAGGATTTGTTCTTCTGGTAATAACTCAATAAATCCAGGTAAAATAGACGCCTTTACTTGACTCATACTTGTCTCCTTTTATTTTTCACATAATAATCATACATACAAATGGACCCAGCCACATTCACATTTAAAGATTCCATATTTTTTTCCATTTCTATAGTCACTCTCTTTAAGGAAGTCTTTAAATCTGGGCTGACACCATGGGCCTCATTTCCCAAAACTAAAATGGAATTTTCATCCCATTGGTAGGACTCCAACTTGTCTCCTTCTAAATCTGCCGCCACTAATTGGTGAGAGGAAAGGGCCAATAAGTCTTTGTGACTTACCTGGTAAATAGGCTTTTTAAAAAGAGCGCTCATAGTTGAACGAACTACCTTAGGATTGTAAATATCCACACAGTCTTCCGATAATAAAATGGCAGAAACTTTAAAACTCACAGCACTTCGAATTAAGCCTCCCAGGTTGCCTGGGTCAGCAATTCCATCTAAATATAAAACCAAGCCCTTGGGTACTTCCTCCAATTTTTTTCTCTCTATTTCATAAAGAGCCAAAATTCCTTGGGATGCTACCGTTGGTGCAGCCTGCCCAAATAAGTCATCTTGAATGACCGTCGTCTTTACCCCTTGGACTAGGTCTCCTTGATAGCTTTCTTTGATGTAAATTTCCAAGGGTTTTTTTATTGGAGAAAGCTCTTCTAGAACCTGTGGTCCTTCCACAATAAATTGATGATATTTTTTTCGTCCTTTATTGGTGGCCAAAGTCTTTAGTTTTTTTAAGGTTGGGTTACTTTTGGATGAAATTCTATTCATGATCCTTCTCAATTTTACTTATTTGTTCATTTGATCCAAGCACGACTAATATATCTCCTTGCATCAGTTGAAAATCACTACTGGGAGAAACAATAATATCTCCCTCGCGCTCAATGGCAACAACCGTTACGCCATAACGTTTACGAATCTTTAATTCTTTTAAGGTTAAATTAACCCAATTGTCATGAACTTTTTGCTCAACCATGGAGTACTTTGGAGATAGTTGGAAAAAGTCCAAGATATTTTTTGAGGTCAAGTTATGGGCCACACGTTTACCCATATCCATTTCAGGATAGATGATTTTATCTGCACCTACTTTTTTTAAAATCATTCCTTCTCTTAAAGAGGGAGCCTTGGCCAAAATAAATTCTACTCCCGCCTCTTTTGCTAACATGGTTCCCATAATAGCTACTGTTAAGCTAGACCCAATAGACACCACAGCCACATCGAAGTTGGAAAGTCCAATTTCTTTCATAGCTAACTCATCCATCACATCACACTGAATAGCCATTGTTACATCGTTACTGATCTTCTTTATTTTATCATAATCTTCATCAATTACCAAAACTTCGTTTCCTAGTTCCATCAATGTTTTAGCACAGCTTTCTCCAAAACGGCCACAGCCCATAACAATAAATGATTTCATATTCTACTCCTATCCAATATAAATGTTTCCCTCTGCAAAATGAATTCTTTGCTTTTTCGCTTTCCTTCCCAAACCTAAAGCAACTGTCGTTGGACCGACGCGGCCTAAAAACATCGTCAAACTAATAACTATTTTACTAGCTGTCGATAAACTAGGCGTGATATTTCTTGTAAGACCTACCGTAGCAAAAGCAGAAACTGCTTCGTAAAATAAATCAAAAGAATTTTCTCCATTTTCAAAAAGTACCAACAAAAAAGTCGTCATTAAAACTAAAAATACTCCAATAAAAAACATCACAAAGGCCATACGAATCGTTTCTTGGCCGATTTTTCTCTTATGCCAAACCACATCTTCCTGGCCCCGAACACTTGCTAGAACGGTTAGTAAAATGACCATAAAAGTTGATGTTTTCAATCCTCCAGCAGTAGATCCTGAAGATCCCCCAATAAACATTAAAAAAATCATCACCATACTGGATATAGGAGTCATACACTCAATGGGCACAGAATTATAACCTGCCGTCCGAGCAGTTACCGATTGAAAAAACGCCATTAGTACTTTGGAAGCCACAGACTTATTTCCTAACGTTTCAGGATTGGACCATTCTAAAATTAAAATAGCAAGTCCGCCAAAAAATACCAGAGCTAAACTTGTTTCCAAGACTATTTTACTGTGTAAAGACAATTTTTGAAACGATTTTTTCTCATAAATATCAATATAAACTTGAAAACCCAACCCCCCGATAATAATTAAAGCCATGATAATCAAGTTCACATATAGATCTGATTGAAAAAGAAGAAGAGAACTTCCAAACAAGTCAAATCCCGCATTACAAAAAGCACTAATTGCATGGAAAACACTATAACCTAATCCTAGCTTAAGTCCGTAGACTGGAATCAAACGGAAGCTCAATAAGAAGGCTCCCACCCCTTCAACTGCTATTGTAAATAAGCAAAGCCCACGAATTAAGCGAACAACCCCTGTAAGGGTATGAGTATTTAATTGCTCCTTTAAAATTATTCTTTCTGATAAGCCAATTCTTCTTTTTAAAAATAAATAAATTAAACAAATCAGAGTCATGGTCCCCAAACCACCAATTTGTATGCAAATTAAAATAATTAATTTTCCAAAAAAAGACCAGGTTTCTCTTGTATTTCCAATAACCAGTCCCGTTACACAAGAAGCTGAGCTGGAAGTGAATAGGGCATTCACAAAACCAACAGATTTCCCATTCGCACTGGCTAAAGGCAGGTTCAAAAGCAAGGCCCCTATTAAGATAAGGAAGGCAAAGCTAACTCCTAAGATTAGAGGTGGATTCTTTTTTAGTCTTTCAAATAAATTAAACTTCAATCTTTCATTCCTCGCTAATTAAAATGAGCTCCCTAAACCTAGGGAGCTTGACTGTTC
>JASBZN010000014.1 GCA_029983435.1 Urinicoccus sp.
TCGGCAAATTTTAATAAAAATGAATTCCTTCTTAGATATGCACCACATCCAATGCAAGGAAGACTCCCTACGCCATTTTCTTCAAAAATATGATTTAGACGAAAATACTTTCTCCAAAATTTTTCTCAACCAAATAGCTTATGGCTATATTCAAACTCGTTTTGACTACAAATCTACGGAAAAATTACCTTTAGAATTCCTCTTGGAAGATGAAAACATGCCTGAGTATGCCTTGGAAAACTTAAAGACCATCTTGGCAGATGACTATGTACAAGTGGAAGAAGGTTTTGTCGAAAAATCCAAATTCGCCATCCACCGTTACCTATTAAAAAAATATGTCAACTACCAAACTACCATTGAAGACTACTATAAAATATACCAAGATTTTATGGTCCGTCACATGCTAGACCGCGACCCCCATCTTATGGTTCTTCCCCATAATCTCATGAATAAATTATCTGCAGAAAATGAAGTCCTTTGGAGCTTTGGAAAAAAATTCCGCTACTATCCCTTTTATGACTATGATTTTTCTCCTTTTCTTGAAGCTCTCAACCTAAAAACCTATCAAGATGTGGAGTATTCTTCTAAATACTTTTTTCTCAAGCATCGGGACCTCATGAAAAACTATGGAATCTACGATGAGTATGAACTCCACAACCTCTTGCGAAAAATTTGTAGCAAGAAGGATTATCCTCATATCCACTTTTTAAGAATGCCAAATATTCGTTTTGGCAAAGGGCACCGGGAAAAACAAATTTTAGATCTTTTAGAAAAACACTCCCCCATTAACACCCACGACCTAGCCAAGCTCTATGAAAAAACCTACGGTGTCAATGCCAGTTCTGTTCTAGGATCCTACCTAAAAAACTTAACTCCATATTACCAAAATGGAATTTACGATATTCGCCGTAAAAGTTTACCAAAAGATATTTGCCAAGACTTTAAAAAGAGCCTGGACCAAGACTTTTACTTTATTAAGGACATTATCAATCAGTTTAAAAAAGCCTATCCCAACCTAGATCCCAGTCTTATCAATTCTAGAAGTTTGGACCAGCTGGGCTTTAAAACCTACCAAGATTACTGCATCTCCAATAACTATCGCTATGCACAAGATTTTTTCCGGTCCGTCCTCTTAGAAGAAGACAAGTATCCCGTGGATAAGTTCACAAAAGACTTTTGGCTCCTTTCTAGTGCCACCAGTAACTTCTACTGGCTCAAGAAAAATTTTCTCCTCTTTCAATACGACAAAGATACCATCCTAACCATGTCCTATCTTAAGAACTTGGGAATTACAAAGGAAGATCTCCTTTCTTATCTTGAAAGGGTCCAAAGCCTCGTTCCTCTAAACACCTCTTTCACCCTTCCTCTTTTAAGGGAGAAGATGAAAGACCATCCCCTTCACCACTATCCCCTACCAAATTCTTTCTATGTTTATCTCTTAGATGACCATATCAAAGACCTTTACATTGAAACCTACAAAGATTCTCACATCCTTTATCGAGGAAAAACTGTTTTAGTTTCCGAAAAAAATGAATAAGAATAAAAAAACCTGCACCCACGTTCCTTTCAACGGCTGGGTGCAGGTTTTTTATGAATTTTTTAAAAAGCAATTTTAAACGCCAAAGCAATGACACAAAGTAAAATAGAAAGGGGAACATAGACGTATCTACCTAGGTTGTACCAGGTCTTTCCATAGGGCCGTTTTCCATCTAACCCAGTGTTAATTTCATCCATCAACTCTTCTTTTTTCAAAACCCAGAACCAACTAATCGCTCCTAAGGTCGCCCCAATGGGAATAATGTAGATAGAAATCAAGTCCATCCAAGGACCCCAATGCGCGATATCTTCCATAAAGACACCTGGGATAAAAGATACAAGACCAATTAAAAGCAAGACAAACTTTCTGGAAAGTTTTGGAAAGCGATGTAAAATAGATTCACAAACAACTTCGTACATATTTTGTAAGGAACTGATTCCCCCAAATAATACAGCAACAAAGAGGATAATGGCAAAAATTTGTCCCCCTTGAATTTCCTGCAAAATCTTAGGCAAAATCACAAACAATAGGTCTGGTCCTCCAACTTGCTCTTCTTGAAAAGCAAAAAGTGCAGGAATCATCACAAGAGCAGCTACAAAGGCTGCAATAGTATCAAAAAGCGCTGTTTCTTTTGCTCCCTTAACAATATCTTCTTCCTTCGATAAGTAAGCTCCACAGACAATCATTCCACTTCCCGTAATAGACAGAGAAAAGAAAGCTTGTCCCATGGCATTAACAATCGTTGTGGGGTCTGTCAATTCCTTAAGATCTGGAGTAAAAATAAACTTATACCCTTGAATGGCATTGGGCAGCATGGCTACTCGAATAGCCAAAAAAACAAATAAAACAAAAAACAAGGGCATCATCACTTTATTTGCCTTTTCAATGGAATGCGCTCCTGTAATACATGTTAATAGGGTAATAGCAATAACGATAAAGTGATAGGGTAAGACTTGAAAGCCTTCAAAAGCAAAGGATTGGAACCAAGCTTGCGTATTTGCGGTCATCAGTGTTCCAGTAAAAGAATCTACGAGCGATTTGAAAATATAAGAAATAATGACTGCATACCCTATAGAAATACAAATAGAGCCTAAAAGAGGCAATAAACCCACATACCGGCCTAGACCGTTATCACCTTTAGAGCGAAAAGCATAATCGTAGGCACCTAGAGTTCCTGTCTCTGCTCGTCGTCCAATCGCATATTCTGCCGATAAACCGACATAAGAAAATAAAGCAATAAAAATAAGATAATAAATTAAAAAACTTCCTCCACCATTGCTGGATACCTTGTATGGAAAGCCCCATACGTTGGCCATACCTACTGCGGATCCCACTGAGGTCAATAAAAAGCCCCATTTGGAATTAAACTTGTGCTGTTTTTTCATGTGCTTCTCCCTCCTTTAAAATTTTTATTTAATGTATTTTTAGGTCAATGGATTCTATGTTTAAACATTTTCACCCTTTGCAAAAATTCTCTAACATTCCTTCGCCTCTTCATACAATTAAATAGATAGCCTCTATTCTATCATATTTTGAATACCAGGTAAAGAAAGGATTTTTCTACCATCTGAACCTAAAGTCTTTTAGCTAAAAAAGTTCGCCCTTTAGCTATTCTAACTTAAATCAACTTTTTCGTTTCTCCCTTTTTCTCTATGCTATAATAAGAACAAATAAAAGGAGAGAAAAATGGCAAAACTATTAATTTGTGATGATGAAAAAGTATTAAGAGAAACCTTAAAACGCTACGCGGCACTAGATAACCACCAGGTTGTCGAAGCAGAAAATGGTCAAGAAGCTCTAGACCTCTGCCAAAAGGAAGACTTTGACCTTTTAATTTTAGACATTATGATGCCCATTATGGACGGATTTACAGCTTTAAAGGAAATTCGGTCTTTTTCCGATGTTCCCGTTTTAATGCTCACAGCCAAAGGCGATGAATTTGATCGAATTATCGGATTCGAATTGGGCGTCGACGACTATGTTGTAAAGCCCTTTTCTTCCAAGGAAATCATGCTTCGAGTACAGGCTATTTTACGTCGGACGCAAACGACAGAAGCCAATCATCTTTACCGTTATAGAGACTTGAAGGTGGATTTTCAAACCAAACAAGTTTTCATCCATGATAGAGAAGTGACTATGGCCCCCATGGAATACTCCCTACTTTTTTACTTCATCAAAAACAAAAACATCGCCAAGTCTCGAGAGGACATCGTAAAAGACCTTTGGGGTTACCAGGATGAATTGGAAGACCGCACTTTAGATACTCATATTAAATTATTGAGAAAGGCCCTAGGTCCCTATGCCCAAAACATTGTGACCCTCTGGGGATATGGTTACCGTTTCGATGAAAAATAAACCCCTCCGTCAGCAACTTTTTATCTTTTTCCTTGCCTTTAACCTTCTCCTTCTGAGCCTCCTTTGGATCTTTCAAACGAGTTTTTTAGGTTCCACCTATGAAATGATTCGAGAAAAAGAAGTCCGAAAAGCGATTCAACTAGTAGGACAACACATTAACTCCCCAGACCTTCCATCCTTGATCCAGGAGCTAGAACAATCAAAAAACATCCTCGTTCGAAGCTCTAAAGACTTCGAAATTCCTTATTTATTGGAAGATTTTTTCCATGTGGACCTCTTACCTAGAACCCTTAAAGAAGACCACCAATATACTTTAAAAGACGGAAGTCATATAACCCTAACCTTTTATGCAATTTTAAGCCCTGTGGATGCCACCGTCTCCACCCTACGTTTTCAATTGACCCTGGTTTCCATCCTGATGTTCATCCTTTCTACCCTGGCAGCTATCTACCTTTCTAAGTATATTGCCCAGCCCATTTCTCAATTAAACCAAGAAGCCAAAAACTTAGCTCGAGGCCAATACAAAGATCACTTTAAGGGGCAAGGCTACTTGGAAATTAAAGAACTGTCCTCCACCCTAAATACTACTGCCCGAGACCTGTCTCGTCTCAACCAAACACGTCAGGAGCTTCTAGCCAATGTCAGCCACGATTTACGAACTCCCCTGGCCTTGATCTACTCCCAAGCAGAGTTGATGCATGACTTCCCAGAGGAAATTACCCCCGACCAAACAGAAGTTATTTTAAGAGAAGTCCGTCGCCTATCCAACTTAGTTTCCGACCTTTTAACCCAGTCCAACCTAGAATCTGGAAAAATGCAAATGACCTTTACCACCTATTCCCTAACAGAATCTGTGGAAAAAATCCTCCACCAACTCCAGTCCCTTCTTAAAAACAAGGAATTTTCCTTTCATTTTTCCTATGACGAGAACTGTCTTATCCAGGCCGATGAAAGTAAAATCAACCAAGTGATCTATAACCTCCTCGTCAATGCAGTAGACCATAGCCCCAATTCCACCACCATTCGCATCCTCCAGGAAGTAAAAAAAGACAAAGTCACCCTGTCTATTTCAGACCAGGGCCCTGGTATTGATGCCAAAGACCTCCCCTATATTTGGGACCGCTACTATCAGGTAGACCGAGACCTTTCTGCCTCCCTTTCCTCCAGCGGCTTAGGCCTTGCCATTGTAAAAAATATTGTCCAAGCCCATCAGGGCCAAGTGACTGTTTCTTCCACAAGTAAAAAGGGAAGCACCTTTACTGTGGAGCTTCCCTTAAAGCAATAATCTCATGAACCCTGGTTTGCAGGGCTGGTAAAACCAGCCTTTCAAACCAGGGATTTTTATGCATCCAAATTTGATTCCTCGGCGATGGATGAACAATTGGAAAATACGCAGGCAAGTAATCCTGATAATGACGGACCCTTTCCGTTAAATTCCTCTTATCCTCTAGATAAAAGTCCTGGGCCTCTTTCCCAATTAAAACCATCAACTGGACCTGGTCCATTTCTTTTAATAGCTTGGGGTGCCATTTCTTAGCAAAGGACTTTCTGGGTTTTTTATCCCCATTTTTCCCCTTACCAGGAAAGTAAAAATCCATAGGCAAATGAGCAAAAAGTTGGGGATTAAAAAAAGTTTTTTCATCAACACCAAGAAAATCCATAAGTCTTCCTCCACTCTTGTCATTCCACAAGCGGCCACTCTCTTGAGCTCGAATCCCAGGAGCCTGTCCAATTAAGACAATTCGTGCCTCCCTATTGGCAGAGAATAAAGGTTCATAGCCCTTTTCTTTAAAAAGAGCATTTTCTGGACTTGCCACGATTTCTTGGCGAATTTTTTCTTCAAATGTCATCCATTTCTTCCTATCCTAATAATTTTTAACTCTCGTAGGCATCCTTATAGGATCTCCTACTAAATGTAAGCATTAATTTAACTCTTTTTGTCCCTCTTCAAAGTGGTTACTCATATTTATAAGAGTATCTCCGTCAATACGGAAAACTGTCCAGTCCACCATATCCTCTGCATCTAAAGACTTATAAAATTCATAAGAAGGTGTATTGGTATCTAAACACCACCATTCAAAGCGTTTACAATTTTTAGAATGGGCTTTATGAGCTAGAAACTCTAATAATTTTTTCCCATAGCCCCTATTTCGATATTCTGGTTGAATATACAAATCTTCCAGATAGAGCCCTGGTCGACCTTCAAAGGTAGAGAAGTTATAGAAAAACAAGGCAAATCCGATGGGTTTTCCATCCAACTCCGCCATGACAACATTAGCTGCCCCTTCATCAAAAACCGATTGTTCAATAATTTCCTCTGTAGCCTTGACTTCATGTAAGAAACCTTCATAATCTGCCAAGTCCCGAATAAATTGAACAATTTGTTTTGTATCTTCCTTGTTTGCCTCACGAATCGTGTACCCTTTTAGGCCTGTCTCATAAACAGCCATCTTTTTCTCCTTAGTTCTTTTTATAAACAGATTCACCACTAATAAAGGTTTCTTCCACTTTCACATCTTTAATATCTTTTGCATCTATTGTGAAAATATCTCGATCTAAAATAATAAAATCTGCCAAATATTCGGGTTTAATCCGTCCCTTTATTTCTTCATTTCCTTCTGTATAAGCACCTTCTATCGTGTAGCAATCAATAGCATCTTCAACAGAAACTCGCTCATTCGGATATAGCCCACCTTCTGGTTCTCCATTGACTCTTTGTCGGGTCACTGCAGAATACATGCAAGGGAAGGGATTTAAATCTTCTACTGGAGCATCTGTTGAATACGCAGTGTGCGCTCCCAATACATTTCTAAGCGTATGATGAGCGTAAGACGTCGATGCCATTTCATCTCCCACTCGATCCCTTACTGTCGTAATATCATATTCTAAAAAGATCGGTTGATAGGTTGCATTGATATTTAATTCTGCAATTCTTTCCAGTAGTGGCCGATCGGTAATTTGTAAGTGGATAATCCCATTACGGTTAGGGTTATTTTCATGGTTCACTTTGCCATAACTTTCCACAACTCTTTTAGCCGCTTCATCTCCGATACAGTGCGTTACAACACGAATTCCTTCTTGATCTGCAAAAGCACATACAGAATCCACATATTCATTTGTCATGGCCTCAATTCCCTTTGTTGAGGGGTCATCGTTATATGGTTTAGACATTAAAGCAGTCCTTGCTCCTAAAGTTCCATCTTTAAAAAGCTTAATTGCCCCCCGTTGATAAGTGTCATCATAAACACCTTCTCGTTTGTAAATCTTCTCAACATATTCTTTAATTTTATCTAGGGTAGACATATTAAAATGAGGATAGTAACGTAAAGGAACTTTCTTTTCCATATAAAGTTCTTCAATCGCTCCATGGATTGGATCCCAGTCATCTGTCATATACACATCACAAGATTGAACAGAAGTTAGACCGCAGGATAAGGCATGGTTTACCCCTGCTATAAACTTTTCTTGAACGTCTTCTTTTGTATCCTTCGGAACTAGATTCCGAACAATTTCAGTTGCATTTTCCGCAAAAACACCTAATAACTTTCCATCCTCATCTTTATATATTTCTCCGCCTTCAATTGTTGTGTTTTCATCAATATCTAACAATTCCAATGCCTTACTATTACAAGCTAAAATATGCACACAAACTCTTTCCGCAATAATGGGAATTTCCGTTGAAATTTTGTCCAGATCATGGCGATTTACAAACCGCTTTTCTCCTTCTACAAAATAATCTTGGTTCCATCCTCGTCCATAAATAAATTTAATATCACTATGATCCTTTAAATAGTCTTGGCCTCTTTGGATAACTTCATCAATACTTTTAGAATTATAAAGTCTAAGTTGAACAAGGGTTTCTCCCATGGTTTTTAAATGTAAGTGGGAGTCAATAATCCCAGGAAGAACTGTTTTTCCTTCTAGGTCTATTTCTTCACCTGGAAATTTTTTAATTTCCTCATTACTACCAACAGCCTTAAATTTTCCATCTTCTACAGCAAAAGCTTGAACAAAAGTATTTTTATCTACATAAACTTTTCCATTGATAAACTTTTTCATCATATCCCTCCTAACAGGAAACTACTTTTAAGCCAATTTTGTGGCTCTTGGTTTTCCCTTATAGAGAAAATAGCCAACAACCATACCAATAATCGTTGGTACAAGCCAAGCGAATCCAGAGGCTCCAAAAGGCATTGCTTTCATAAAAGAATCAATAGCAGATGATTTTGTTACAATGACAATGGCATCCAGTAAACCGAAAATAGAAGCCAATAAAACACCACCCTTATAAATTCCATCATTGGCTACTTTTCGATCAAAGATTCCTAAGAACGTAATAACGATAAAAATAGGATAAAGGAAAGCAAATAAAGGCGTTACATAGTCAATTAATCCCGTTACACCTTGAATGGATAAGATACAACAAAGTACTGCAATAATAAGAATCCACGTTTTATACTTTATCTTCCCCTTGGTCAATTCTTCTAGGAAAGTTGCTACGTTTGCTCCTAAGCCAACAGATGTCGTTAAACAAGCTAAAGCAACAGCACCACTTAAGAACAAAAGACCAACTTTTCCTAAAGCTCGACTTACAATTTCAATTAAAAGTGTCGTTCTTTCCGCATTTAAATCAAATTCTGTCGATAAAGAAGCTCCTCCGTAAACTAAACCACCATACACAATAAACAATCCAATAAAAGCAACAACGCAAGCAATGGCTGTTCCCTTACGAACATCTTTTTCGCCATAGCCTTCTCGTTTAAGAGCAGAAATAAACATTCCACCACATAAAATTCCTAGGGTAAGGTCCCCAGTTAAGTATCCATTTAAAGTTGCATCCACTAAAGGTTTTTCAACTTTTGGTGCCGCTTGCATCCCAATGGGATCCAATACAACTTTAAGAATAATAATAACCAAGAGGATCAGTAAGGCAGGTGTCAAATATTTACCAAGTTTATCCACCACACTTTCTTGCTTTCTGGCAAGTAAATAGAAAATGCCAAAGAAAATAAGAGAAGCAATAATTCTTGGCACATCTCCAAATAAAGGTTGAACCCCCATTTCATACGTTGTTGCCGCACATCTTGGTAAGGTAGACCCCAAGGCGAGAAAAGTATAGTTAATAAAGAAGAAAAAAGTCATAAACCGTCTACCCAAAGGCTTCATAATCGTGTCCATACTACCGCCAGAATTTAACACACCTATCACAGCAATAATCGGCAAAAAGATAGCCGAAATCGTCATCCCTAAAATTCCTGCCCAATAATTACTTCCTGTCATCACACCGATATAAGGGGGAAAGATTAAATTCCCAGCTCCAAAATATGTTGAAAACAAAGCGAAACCAACAATAATTCCAGATAACAATAATTTTTTATTTTTCATGTCCAGCCTCCTTAGTAAAATAATTATCTGCCAAATAAAGAAACGCCCTACAAAACCGATCCTCCTTTCTTTCTGATTTTGTTTGATATCCTTTATCTATACTTACTTTTTCAAACAAAACCAGTTGTACTTTCTATTTACCCTGAAAGCGTTTCTTTTTATCATTTATTTTTAGAACTCTTTTCAACTTTTCTTTTCCATAAAAAATTGCCCCGAAAACCGGGGCAATCCAATACACTTTTAAATTTTCAATCTTAAAAAACAATCGGGCTCAAGTATCTGAGTAAGAAAACTGCAGCTAAAATATACATTACAACAGACACATCTTTGGATTTTCCTGTTGCTAGTTTCATTACAACATAACTTATCATTCCCACAGAAATCCCTTCTGCAATCGAATAAGCAAAGGGCATCATAACAATGGTCAAGAAAGCTGGTACAGACTCTGTATAGTCGCTAAAGTCAATTTCTGTAATAGGCGACATCATAAACAAACCTACCATAATCAAAGCAGCTGCTGTTGCTTGAGATGGCACGATAGAAAATAGTGGGAAAAGGAAAAGGGAAATTAAAAAGAAAAATCCTGTGGATAAGGAAGTTAATCCTGTCCGTCCTCCGTCTGCTACTCCACTAGCACTTTCTACAAAGGTTGTAATGGTACTGGTTCCCAGTAAAGCTCCACAAACTGTTCCAATGGCATCGGACAATAGAGCTTTGCCAACGCCGGGGAAATTTCCATCTTCATCAATTAAATCTGCCTTGGTGGCAACCCCTGTTAAAGTTCCTACGGTGTCAAAAATATCGACAAATAAGAAGGTAAACATCACAGAGAACATATCAAAAGTGAAGATATCCTTCCATTCTAATTGAAAGGCAACACTCTTAATAGATGGGGGCAAAGAGAAGATGCTGGTAGCTCCTGGAAAATGGGTTACTCCTGTGATTAAAGCAACAATAGTAGAGATTACAATTCCATATAAAAGTGCTCCTCGCACTTGCTTTGCCGTTAAAATAGCCATGGTTAATAAAGCAATAATAGCAATTAAACTTTCCTTGGTTAATAAATCTCCCATGGATAAAAAGGTTGATTCGTTAGCAACGATTAACCCAGAATTGGTAAAACCGATTAAGGCTATAAATAAACCAATTCCAACGGATACCGCTTTTTTTAAAGAATAGGGAATAGCTGAAAAAATAGCTTCTCTAACGTTGAAGAATGATAGAATAAGAAATAAAATACCTTCTAAAAAAACAGCTGTTAGAGCAAAAGACCACTCGTAGCCCATTCCCAGGCATACCGTATAGGTGAAAAAGGCGTTTAAGCCCATTCCTGCTGACAAGGCAAACGGCAAATTTGCATAAAAGCCCATAAGTAACATGGCAATAACGGAAGCTAAAATCGTCGCCGTAAAGACGCCACCCTTGTCCATGCCCGTTTGAGACAATAAGTCCGGATTAACAATTAAAATATAAGACATGGTCATGAATGTTGTCAATCCTGCCATAAACTCTGTTTTTACATCGGTCTTATGTTGACTGAGTAAAAACTTTCGTTCAAAAAATGATTGATTTTTTTCCAATCGAAACCCTCCTTTAATTTTGATACTTTTATTTTATCATAAGCTTGGGTTTTTTTATAGATTCCTAGAAAAGGATGCAAAAGAAAGGTGCCAGTTTAAAACCGGCACCTTTTTTATCTTTTTAAGATGAAATCTAGCTTTTCCTATGCCAAGTGAATGCTAGCAGCAATTCCTGTAAAAATACAAGCCATGATGACCCAGACTAGGATAATTGGCCACACAAACTTAACCCATTTTTCATAGTCAATTTTCGCAACAGATAAACTTGCTAGCAAGGAGCCCCCTGTTGGGATAATAGAGTTGGAAATTCCATCTCCTAAATGAAATGCTAAAACTGCGGTTTGTCTGGAAATGCCAACAATATCTGAAAGTGGTGTCATAATGGGCATCGTGGCTGCAGCTTGTCCACTTCCAGATGGAATGAAGAAGTTCAAAACCAATTGGAAAAGGAACATGAAGACAGCAGAAATCGATTTAGGAACGAGTTGAATCAATTGAGAAACAGCATGCACAATTGTGTAAAGGATTTGCCCATCATTTAAAACAACTAAAATACTCCGAGCAACCCCTACAACTAAAGCTCCCATAGCCATTTCTTTTGCCCCTTCAATAAAGGTAACAGCCATTTTAGAGGGACCCATTTTGGCAACAAAACCACAAATAATTCCCAAACCTAAGAAGATACCAACAATTTCGTTAATGTAAAAACCCCAATTGATAACCCCATAAACCACTAGACCAATGGCAATTAAGAATAGGATAATAACGATAATATGGACCTTGGTAATTTCTCCAACATTTTCTAATTTTTGAATTTCGCCAGCTTCTTGTTTTTCTAATTCTAAACAGTAGCTTGACGAAGGATCTTTCCTGACTTTTTTTGCGTAGCGCAAGACCATGTAAATAGTCGCAACATTAAAAACTGCCCAAATAATTAGCCGATACCACATGGCTGAAAACAAGGGTAATTCTGCAATACTTTGAGCTACTCCTACAGTGAATGGATTCATAAATCCTGAGTTGAAGCCCACAGCTGCTCCTAGGAAGATAATGGCTGTCCCCACCATGGCATCATAGCCTAAACTCCTGGCCAGAAGAACCCCAATGGGAATGAAGATAATACACTCTTCACTTAAACCAACGGTTCCTCCTAAAACAGAAAAGAGGATAATAAAAACTGGCACAATTAAGGATGGATAGCCTTCCAGTTTCTTAGCTAAGGCGCCAACCCCAATTTCCAAAGCTCCTGTTTTAGTAATAATAGCAAACGACCCTCCTAAGATAAAGATGAAGAAGGAAATTTCTGCCGCTTCTTGCAGTCCTCTTGGAACAGAAGTTAATAGTTGCATAATACTAACAGGACTTTGTTCTACATAGTGATAAGTGCTAGGATCTACTACCGTCCTTTCACCTACTTCTATCGTGTCATAAGTACTAGCTGGAATAATATAGGACAAAATAGCAATAATAATTGTGATGGTAACTAAAATAACATAGGTATGCGGTACTTTAACTCTTTTCTTCTTTTTCGTCGTATCCATTGTAAACTCCTTTCCAAAATACTTTATGTCTATTGCAATGAATTTAACTTATAAATTTTTACCAAGCCACTCTTTGGCTACTCTACAGTGTATAAGGTATAATCAACCCCCTTTTTACATTTTCTTCGTATTCTTGCCTAATCTCCCTCATCAAGCTCTTATCCTCAATGACTCGATAGCCGCAGTAAGCTAAAATACAAACCGTCTCTGCCATTTTTTCGTAGGCATATGGTGTTTGGGTTGCTTGAGCAAATTCTCGGGTGTGTCCAGGAATTTTATGGTCCGCAATGGGAAAATAACCATGAATACAGGGAACTTCATGGGACACATTCCCAGCATCTAGACTCCCTACAGAATCTCTTGCTGCTACAATCTCCTCTTGAGAAAATTTTTCAATCCCCTCCTTAAAGACTTTATTTAGCCTTTCATTCGTTACTAAATCGTCGTAGGGCGGTTCAAATTCATCAACCTTCAACTGGGCCCCGGTGACCAATGCACCAGCTTCGGCACAATGAATTACTTTTTCTACTAACTCTTGTAAATATTTTTTCGTTGTGGCTCGAACGTAAAATTCTCCACGAGAAAAATCTGGTACAATGTTTGCCGCTTCTCCTCCATGTTTAATAATCCCATGAATTCGAGAACTAGACAAAATATGTTGCCTAAGGGCATTGATGTTGTTAAAGGTTAAAATCAAGGCATCCAAGGCATTGACTCCATATTCTGGATTGGACGCTGCGTGGGCAGTTTTCCCATAAAACTCAAAAGCAAGGGGTTGAATCGCCAGGCTCCTGGAGCTTAAAAAATAGTTGGTATCTGGATGGGCCATTAAAGCAACGTCCACATCCTTAAAAATCCCTGCCTTCGCCATATCCACCTTGGCCCCGCAGGTTTCTTCTGCTGGTGTTCCTAAAAGCACCACCGTTCCACCAATTTCATCTACTAAATACCTTAAAACAATGGCTGCCCCAGTACTTACTGTTCCTAAGATGTTGTGTCCACAGCCGTGACCAATTTCTGGTAAAGCATCGTATTCCGCCATATAACAAACCCTTGGCCCAGGTTTTTTTCCTACATAACTCGCCTTAAAAGCCGTATCAATCCCCACAAGACCTCTTTCTATGGTAAATCCATGTTCTTCTAATAAAAGGCAGTGCGCTTGACAAGCAAAGTGTTCATTTAAAGCTGTTTCTGGATGTTCAAAAATGGAATCACTTAAGTCTTTTAAGGAGGTATGAATCAACTGCTCTAACTCTAAAATTTTTTCTTTCATTTCCCCCTCCTTCTACTTCTTCCTAAGCGATTGTTTATGATTTTATTATCCTCCAAGGCCAGTTCTCCATTAATCCAAACCTGCTTAATACCTAATGGAGGTTTTTGTCCATCTTCAAAACTGGCACAATCTTCTATTTCTTCTGGGTCAAAAAGGACCATGTCTGCTCGGTAACCCGGTTCAATTTTCCCTATTTCCTTATCCAAACCCAATCGCTTGGCTGGTTGTAAGGTAGCTTTGTAAAGAGCCTCTTCCAAGGTTAAAACCCCTTCTCTAACATAGGGTCCCAAAACTCTAGGAAAGGTTCCAGCTCCTCTAGGGTGGCCATTCCCTTCTTTATATAGTCCATCACTTGCAATCATTACATAGGGTTTTTTTAAGCTTTTCTTAATTTCATATTCATTCATTACCTTTGCAATTACCAGCATATCTGGATGGTTCTTCCGGATTTCTTGAAAGGAATCATCGTCCAGTTCCAAGTCAGAATAGGGTTCTTCTGTCAATTGAATATCTTCATAAGAAGCATTCCATTTTTTTAAAAAATCTCCTTCAAAAACCGATGTTCCTATTTGGGTAGAAAAAGCATTGTAGGGATAGGTATCCACCAATAGATCCACCCCTTGATTTAAATTTTCTTCAATGGTCTTTAAGCACCCTTCCATTTTCCCATAAGCACAACAGGAAGATAAATGAGAAATTTGAAATGGAATTTGACTGCGACGGGCAATTTCCGCCATTTCTTTAATCCCTTCATTGGCCATATATCCGTCATAGCGGCTATGGGCAGCCACAAACAAATCTTGCCGACCGTAAAAAGGACGTAAGGCTTCTAAAATCTCATCTACTGTTAGATAGGGATTGTATTCAATACCAAAGGTTATTCCAAAGGCTCCATCCTCTACTTGTTCTTTTAAAATTTTTTGAATTTCAAGCATTTGCTCTTTTGTGGGTTTTTCATTCTCTAAAACTCCCACCTCTTTGCGAATAGAATTATAACCAGCTCCCAGGCAATAGTTAATGGGGCTGCCATTTTTATCCACTGTATCTAAAAAGGTATGAAAGTCCGTCTTTTCACTGCCACAGTTTCCGCCCATGGCTGTTGTTACACCCATCTTCAACATACACTCTGCAATGTCGTAGGTATTGTCCCCAGTTTGAGAGAAATCTTCTTCATGCATATGAATGTCCACAAAGCCAGGAGATAAAACCAACCCTTCCCCATCAAAAACCTTATCCGCTGGATAGTCTTTTTCTAAGCTGAGAATGATTCCATCTTCTACTGTCACATCTGTTGTTATCCATTTTGATTTTTCTCTTAGGTTTAAAAGACGTACATTTTTAATTTGTTGTTTCATGGTCTTTCTCATCTCCTCCTCTATTCCCTCAAGAAGAAATCGTTTTTATCACCAATACTTTGTTAAAATTTTTTCTTATTCTTTTCATAGAGGGATCTTTGTTTTTTATTTATACCACTTTCTTTTTCAATAAAACACAAGAGGAGGATTTAATTTTCTTCTTTAGGAAATACCTCCACCTTTTTCCTCTGCTTTTTCTTTGTTATAAAGGCATTTCTACGGTTTCTATTCAAGGTATTTTCCTCTAAATCTTTTTACTCAAAAAATACAGGGGAAGGCAAAATCTTTTTGCACAAAAAAATTTTTTAGAAATATTTTTCGCCCTGTGAAAGGCTATCTTTAGAGAAATGTTTTCCTTTTCCCCGTCTTTTCTTCCTTCTCCCTCCTCTTCTTTTTCTGTTTTTTCCTTGTTTTCTCCTGGATACATGTTATAATGTTGTCATAAACTAAGAAAGGATGACGTATATGAAAACCTATTTCAAAAAAGTCCTAGCAACTGCTCTTGTTGGTGTTTTTTTACTCACACCAATGACCGAAGTTCTAGCTTGTACTGGAGTTATTGTCGGTAAAAAAGTTTCTGCAGATGGCAATCCTATGATTGGCCGGACCGAAGACTGGTCCTCCGCTTACAACAAAACAGTTATTGCAACGCCTGCAAAAACTTACAAAAAAGGCGACATGTATAAAGATGTTTACGGATTTACTTACCCCATGCCTGAAAAAACTTATGCCACTGTGACTGTTCCAGATGGCTACCAAGATGATGGGGACATTTTCGAAGCAACAGGTTGGAATGAAAACGGTGTTACTATGACAGCAACCGTTACAGCAACAGCAAATGATAAGGCTTTGGCTGCCGATCCATTAACAGACCATGGTCTTTACGAATCTTCTGTAGTCAGTGTTGTACTCCCTCGGATTAAAACTGCTCGAGAAGGCGTTGATGTTCTAGCAGATATTATGAATACCAAGGGTTTACAAGAAGGTGCCATTGTTGTTATCGCAGACCAAAATGAAATTTGGTACATGGAACTTCTTGCTGGCCACCAATATGTTGCCATTAAGCATCCAGACGATACCTTCTCTGTTTTCCCCAACTGCTTTATGTTAGGTAAAGTAGATGTTAAGGACAAAGAAAATGTTGTCGCTTCTAAAAACTTAGTTAACCTTGCTAAACAAAATGGTTTCTTAGTTGAAGAAAACGGACTCATCAACGTTCAAAAAACTTATGCTGAACCTCTAGCTTCCGGTAATAGAGACCGTCTATGGGGTG
>JASBZN010000015.1 GCA_029983435.1 Urinicoccus sp.
TAGAAGAAGCTATGGAACATGGCGTTTTAGCAGGATTCCCCATGACTGGAGTCAAAGCCACCTTGTATGATGGTTCCTACCATGATGTAGACTCCAATGAAATGTCCTTTAAATTGGCTGCAGCCCTAGCTTACCGTAAGGGAATTGCTGAAGCCAAACCAGTTTTATTAGAACCTATTATGAAAGCAGAAATTTCCATTCCTGATGCCTATCTTGGAGATGTAATGGGCGATATGAATAAGAGACGGGGACGGATTCTAGGAATGGATCAAAAATCTGACGGTACCCAAGTATTAATTGCCGAAGCACCCCAAGGAGAAATGTATGAATATGCCATTGACTTACGGGCCATGACCCAAGGACGTGGATCTTTCACCATGGAATATGCTCGGTATGAAGAAGTTCCAAAGGAAATTGCAGAAAAAATTATTGCAGAAAATAAAAAAGAATGATTGAAGGGGCGACGGAATGTCGCCCTTTTTTGTAATTAGAAATCTCCTGGTTAAACCAGGAGATCTTTTATTAAAGTGAAAAGACCTTTTAAGCTTTTTCCCAGAGTGTTATGATAGTTAAGACTAAAAGAAAAAAGCTTTAAGGGGACTGGATTGTTCCCTTAAAGAGCCTGTGTTAAAATAAAGGGGAGGTGAGCTTGTGAATGTAAAATATTCAAACTATATGATTCTTGCCAATGATTTTTTACAAAAAGACCACTTGCCAAAGGCCCGAGAGGCTTTTCACAAGTCTTTGGCTTTTGCCAAAACCAGCAAAGAAAAAATCGATAGTCTGTTTGAGCTTGCAGACTTGGATTTACAACTAGGATATTATGAAGAGGCAGAAAAGTTTTTTAAGAAAATTTTACAGATAAAAGACTATCCTGGTGCCTATTATGGCCTGGCTCTTGTGGGAGAAAATTTAGGACACCCCACAGACGTGATTATAAAAAACTACCAAGAGGCCATTGCTCTGGATCCCTATTATACGAAGGCTTATTATTATTTGGCCCACCTTTATTTTGATTTAGAGGACTACGCCAAGGCAGAGGAATTATTTTTACAATGTATTCAATTGGAACCAGAGGACTTTGTGACCTATAATGATTTGGGAAGTCTTTATGAAAAGAATCAAGTTTACGACAGAGCGAAAAAATATTTTTTAAAATCCTTGTCCCTTTGCCCTACCTATGCCAAGGCGCTCTACAACATGGGGGTCATTGAAAATCGTCTAGGAAATCCTAGAAAGGCCCTAGATTACTATGAAAAAAGTCTAGAGGAGTATTCTCACCCCTATACTTACTTGAATATGTCGGCAATTTATTTTGCCTTAAAGGAAGATAAAAATGCCAAAAGAATTTTAATTCAAGGTCTAGCCCACCATAATGATAGTGTGAACTTACACTTTAACTTGGCCTGCGCTTATGTTCATTTGGGCAAACCCTTAAAAGCCCGAAAGGAATTAAAAGAGGCTATAAAGATTAACCCTCGGGCGGAGGAATGGGCCAAGACGGATTTGGATTTAAAAGAGATTGCAAAGGAGTTATAAATGGTTATTATAAAAACACCCCAACAAATAGAAAAAATGCACCAAGCTGGACGTCTCTTAGCTAGTGTTCATAAAGAGTTAAAAAAACGGATTGTACCAGGCGTCTGCACGCTTGATTTAGATAAGTTTGTAGAGGAGTATTTGCTAGAAAGAGGAGCCTATCCTGAACAAAAGGGCTATGAAGGCTTTCCCTATAGTATTTGCGCCAGCGTCAATGATGAAATTTGCCATGGTTTTCCAAGAAAAGACCCCTTAAAAGAAGGAGATATTCTCACAGTAGACATGGTGGTTCGTATTGGAGATTGGTTGGCAGATTCGGCTTGGTCTTACCAAGTGGGGCAGGTTTCCAAGGAAGCAGAAGATTTACTTGATGTTACTAAGGCCTGTTTATATGAAGGAATTAAAAAAGCCCAAATTGGTAATCGTTTGGGAGATATTGGTCATGCCATTCAAAGCTATGCAGAATCCAGGGGCTATAGTGTGGTTCGTGAATTTGTGGGACATGGGATTGGACAAGAGATGCACGAAGATCCACAAGTCTTACATTTTGGTAAGGAAGGTAGAGGCCTAAGAATTCAAGAGGGAATGGTTTTTACTATTGAACCCATGATTAATATTGGAGGCCACGAACTTTCGGTAGATGAAAATGGCTGGACTGCCAGAACCAAGGATGGGTCTTTAAGTGCTCAATATGAGCACACTTTAGCCATTACAAAAGATGGTCCCATCATTCTAACAGATCAGGGAGATCAGGATGAATAGGGCCCGGGAGGTCAACCTTCTGGAAGGGTCCATTAGTAGAGGACTTCTTTCTCTAGCCATGCCCCTAATGGCTTCGGCTCTTATTGGTATCGCCTATGGAATTACCGACTCCATGTGGCTGGGGCGTTTGAGTACGGGGGCTGTTTCTGCTGTTGGAACCACGCAATTTTACACCTGGATGCTTCAGTCCTTGGCTTTAATTTCTTCTGTAGGAACCAGCGTTGGTCTTTCCCAGGCCTATGGCCGTAAAGACCAAGAAGATGCTAAGGAAGTCATGAGAGCAGGCTTAACGGTTTGTTTGAGCTTATGCTTTGTGGCTACGGTGGTCTTGTTTTTGGCTAGCGACGCCATTATGTCTGCCTATCAGCTGGAGGGAAGGACCCACCAAGATGCCGTAAGGTATTTGCAGATTGTCAGCCTAGGGGCAGTTTTTCTCTTTATGATTCCCCTTTTAACGGCAAGCTTTTATGCCCGAGGCAACAGCATCATTCCCTTTAAAATTTCCATTTGCGCCCTTCTATTTAATATTATTTTTGACCCGGTTTTGATTTTTGGATGGGGACCTTTTCCAAAGTTGGGAGTTTCTGGAGCGGCTATCGCCTCAGTCTTGGCCCAGGCCTTGGCTACGACCCTACTTTTATTTGCCTCCCACCGGTCCCGAGGGATTTTATTCCAGGTGGATAAGGATACGAAACTGGACTTAAACCATGTTAAAAACATCTTTAGCCTGGGAATTCCTGCTTGTATTCACTCTCTTGTCCATGCCTTGGTGGGGATGGTTTTAGTGGGTTATATTGCAGGCTACGGCCAAGCCTTCATTGCTGTAAGTACCATTGGGGCCCAGCTGGAAAGTTTGGCCTGGATGAGTGCGGAAGGTTTTTCTCAAGCCATGACTACTTTTATGGGACAAAATTATGGGGCTAAAAAATTTGACCGTCTACGTCGAGGTTACTTATCGGGAATGTTAATCGTAGGGAGTTTTGGCCTAGTTACGGCCTTGCTTTTATTTTTTGGTCGGGAAAGTCTCTATAAGATTTTCTTGCCGAATGATCCCCAAACAGTTCTTTATGGGGCACAATATCTCTTTATTATTTCCTTTTCTGAAATTTTTATGACCCTTGAAATTGGAACAGCGGGAGCCTTGAATGGTTTGGCCTTAACCAAGTATCCAGCCATTCTTGCAACAATTTTTAACCTCTTCCGCATCCCCTTGGCCTGGCTTTTAATGCCTCGATTTGGCATTAATGGTATCTGGGCCGCCATGAGTATTTCTAGTATTTTAAAGGGAGTTTCTCACTTAATTATTTATTTTTATTTAGAAAAAAGAACCTGTAGTTTTTCAAAACATATGGGTAAATATATTAGCAGAATGTCAATGGAGGAAGAAATATGACGTTAAAACAATTAGCACAGAAAAAAGATGGCGAAGAACTTGCTGTCTTTGAAACAGATTTAGGTACAATTAAATTTCGCTTATTTCCAGAAATTGCCCCAAAGGCAGTGGAAAATTTTACCACCCATATCCAAGAAGGTTACTACGATGGAATTCTCTTTCACCGGGTAATTGATGGATTTATGATTCAAGGCGGAGACCCAACTGGTACAGGCATGGGGGGAGAATCTATTTGGAAAAAACCCTTTATCGATGAATTTGACCAAAATTATCGAAATTTCAGAGGAGCATTGGCCATGGCTAATGCAGGTCCAAGAACCAATGGAAGTCAGTTTTTCATCGTTCAAGGATCCAACGTAGACCCAGCCCTTATCCAACAAATGAGAGCCTTGGGAGAAGAAAAGGGCTATCCGGATGAAGTGATAGAAGCCTATGAAAATCTAGGAGGAGCCTACTGGCTAGATGGGAAGCACACAGTTTTTGGACAAGTTTATGAGGGGATGGATGTTGTGGACGATATTGCAGCTGTGTCTGTTGATGCACAAAACAAGCCCTTAAAAGAGGTGAAAATCAAAAAAGCCTGGATGGAAAAATAGAGACTAAAAACTCGGCACCTTGCCGAGTTTTTTTAATAAGGGCAGGGACATTTTTCTTGATAATCTTTTTCTTTTATGCTAAACTAAAATTAAGAGAAATATTTTTTTTAAGTCGAAAGACAAAGAAGGTCAAATAAATTAGGTGATATCATGGCGAAATTAACCAATTCAATTGAAGAGTATATTATAAACTTATTAGAAATGAGTAATGGAATGGTGGAAATACAACGGTCCATTCTGGCGGAGCATTTTTCTTGTGCCCCTTCTCAAATCAACTATGTTTTAACCACGCGCTTTACCCCCTATAAGGGCTACTATGTAGAATCTCGTCGGGGTGGCGGAGGGTATATCCGAATTATAGAAGTAGAAATGACAGATGATTACAGCCTCTATACCAGAGAAATTGGGGAGGAACTTACAGCCCTAAGGGCCAAGGACTTTATTTCCAGTCTTTTAAACCAAAATAGGATTAGCGAAAGAGAAGCAAAAATGTTAAGCTTACTCCTTTCGGACCGAAGTCTAGAAGATGTAGAGGATAAAAACAAACTGCGAGCCAAGATGCTCAAGATGGTTTTATTGGCGATCTTGGATAAGGAGGTATGACGAATGCTTTGTGAACACTGCCATAAAGAGACGGCTGTTGTTTCCTATATTTTAAGTATAGGAGACCAGGAAAAGGAAATGCATCTTTGCCAACACTGCCTAGAAAAACTCATGACAGAAGATTTAGCCCTAAAGAAAAATATAGATGAAGGTTTGGCAGGTGTTTTGGGAGCCATGCTTCAAATGATGAGTCAAGGCCAAGAAGAAAAAACCTCAGG
Organism: Urinicoccus sp.; assembly: GCA_029983435.1. Classification (GTDB taxonomy): domain Bacteria; phylum Bacillota; class Clostridia; order Tissierellales; family Peptoniphilaceae; genus Urinicoccus. The sequence goes on from JASBZN010000015.1 coordinate 5,112, forward strand.
CAAGGAATGTCCCCAGTGCCATACTAGCTGGCAAGAATTTAAGGAAACGGGACTTTTGGGCTGTGGCAAGTGCTATGAAGTTTTTGGAGAAGATTTAAAGAAAATTATTTACCAGTTTCATGGAAATACCCAGCACCGAGGCGCAATGCCTAGCCATCTAGAAGAGGATGACTACCGAAGCCGGAAGTTGCTGGATTTAAAGGAAGCTTTAAAAGAAGCAGTTGATTTAGAAAATTACGAAAAAGCTGCAGAACTTAGAGATGAGATCAATCGTTTAAAGGAGGAGGCCAATGAATCCAATTAAGGACGACAAAACCCATATTATTTTAACCAGTCGGATTCGCTTGGCAAGAAATATTACAAGCTATCCTTTTACGGATCATTTAGAAAAAGACCAGGAAGAAGAAATAACCAAAAAGGTTCACCAAGTCGTGAACTCCTGGCCAGATACCTACACCTTTTATCCCCTAAAGCAACTTCCCATTCTTTCCCACCTCCATTTTGTGGAGCAGCAATGGATTAGCCCAGGGATGGCCAACCGGACCCAGGAGGCTTCTTTCTTTTTGCGGGAGGATAAGGAAGTATCTCTAATGGTTTTGGAAGAAGACCATTTAAGACTGCAATGTATTTTGCCAGGACTGGCTCTAAAAGAAAGCTACCAGGAACTTCTAAAAGTGGAGAAGGCCCTGGACCAACAACTAAACTTTGCTTACGATAGCACCTTTGGCTATTTAACAGCTTGCCCTACCAATGTCGGTACAGGGCTTCGGGCTAGTGTTATGATGCACTTGCCAGCGCTGGAAATTAGTGGCTTAAAGAGCTTGACCCAAAGCCTCGCCAAGATGGGCTTTGTCCTAAGGGGCTTTCATGGCGAAGGCTCTAAGTCCGTTGGAGGTATTTACCAGGTAAGTAATGAACAAACCCTAGGATATAAGGAAGAAGACTATATTCATCGCTTGGAAAAAATTGTCATGGAAATTGTGGCTTTGGAAGAAGAAAAAAGAAAAGACCTTCACCTTAATAAAAAGGATGAACTAGAAGATAAGGTCTTTCGGTCTTTTGGAACCTTGCGGTATAGTCGTATCTTATCTTATGAAGAAATGTGTGCTTGCCTATCTATGATTCGATTGGGAATTGACCTATCCATTATTAAACAGGAAAGAGAACTACAAATATACGAAACCATTTTTCGTCTACAAAATGCCTCTTTGCAAATTCAAAGACAGGCTAGACTGGACCAGAAATCCCGTGATATCTACCGGGCCACAGTTTGTAGACGGATGATGAAGGAGGGATTTTAATGGGAATGTATGGACGTTTTACAGAGAAAAGTCAACGAATGATTTTAGAGGCCCAAGAAGAAGCTAAAAGACAGGGCCATAACTATGTAGGCTCAGAACACTTACTTTTGGCCATGCTAAAGGACCCATCCCAAGGAGCTGGAGCTCTCTTGGCTCAAGTGGGAATGGAATATGAAACCTTTAAACGGGTTGTTTTGGACTTGGTGCCACCAGAAATGGGGATAGCTTCTACAGTTAACTACACACCTAGAACAAAACGGATTTTTGAATTGGCCTTTGAAATAGCAAGGAAGTTCGGTCAAAGCTATGTAAATACAGAGCATATTCTCTTGGCGATTTTAAGCGAGGGAAAGGGAGTTGGCGTCTTGGCTATGAGAAACATCGGTATCGATCCAGACCAGCTGGAAAGAAGTATCTACCAAGGCATTCAAAAGATGATGGGAAAATCCAAGCCTTCACCTAATGAAAAGGGAGAAGGCGAAGAGTCTTACTTGGAAAAATATGCAGTCAACCTATTGGATGTGGCTAAAAAAGAAAAAATTGACCCCGTCATTGGTCGCCAAGAAGAAATTGAACGGATTATCCAAGTGTTAAGCCGTCGAAGAAAAAACAACCCCGTTTTAATTGGAGAGCCTGGCGTTGGTAAAACAGCCATCGTAGAAGGTTTGGCGCAAAAAATCGTCACAGGAAATGTGCCAGAAATTATCAAGGACCAAAAAATCTATTCCGTCGATGTTTCTGCTATGCTGGCTGGAGCAAGGTATCGGGGAGATTTTGAGGAAAGACTTAAGGGGCTTTTAGAAGAGGTACAAGAAGAAAAAAATTGCATCCTCTTTATTGATGAGCTCCATGTTGTAATGGGAGCTGGAGCCAGTGAAGGAGCAATGGATGCTTCCAATATCTTAAAACCTGCCCTAACTCGAGGAGACCTCCAAATGATTGGGGCGACGACTATTGATGAATATCGCCGGTATATCGAACAAGATACTGCCTTTGAAAGACGCTTGATGCCCATTTATGTTGATGAGCCAAATACAGAGGATTCCATTACCATTATCCAGGGCCTAAGAGATAAATACGAGGCCCATCATGGGGTGAAAATTACCGACCAAGCCATTCATGCGGCAGTGGAATTAACAGACCGCTATATCAACGACCGATTTTTACCAGATAAAGCCATTGACGTTATTGATGAAGCGGCATCGAAACTACGGGTCCATTCTATGGTGAGCCCTTCTTCCATTAAAGACTTGGAAAAGAAGTTAGAGAAGTTTAAAAATGAAAAACAAGCTGCTGTGGATGCCCAAGATTTTGAAGCTGCGGCGAAATTAAGAGATCAAGAAAAATCTGCCAAGGCAGACTTGGAAAAGGAAAGAAAAAGTTGGGACACAGAAAGTAAAAAGAGCAAAATGGTTGTGGACCAAGACCAAATAGCAGAAATTGTTGCAGATTGGAGCGGTGTTCCCATTACTAAAATCAACTCAGAACAATCCAAGGAATTAATGAACTTGGAAGGAAACTTAAATAAGGTAGTGAAGGGGCAAGAAGAAGCCGTTAAGGCCATTGCCAAAAGTGTAAAAAGAGCACGAGTTGGTTTGAAAGACCCCAACAAACCTATTGGATCCTTCCTTTTTGTAGGACCCACAGGAGTTGGAAAGACTTTTCTAGCCAAACAACTAGCCAAGGAGCTCTTTGGATCGGAAGATGCCATGTTGCGTTTTGACATGAGTGAATACATGGAAAAACATACTGTCAGCCGTCTAGTGGGATCTCCCCCAGGATATGTAGGTTACGATGAAGGAGGACAACTAACAGAACAAGTTAGAACGAAACCCTATTCCGTCCTCTTGTTTGATGAAATTGAAAAAGCGCACCCTGACGTCTTTAATTTGCTCTTACAACTTTTAGATGATGGACGACTAACAGACGGTCAAGGACGGACAGTAGACTTTAAAAACACTGTAGTGATTATGACTAGTAACGCTGGGTCTGCTTATCTTAAAAAACAAAACACCATTGGATTCGGCTTAGGTCAAGAAGACCAAGAGGACTATAAGAAGATGAGTGAAACAATCCAAGAAGAGTTGAAAAAACTTTTCCGACCAGAATTTTTAAACCGTATTGATGAAGTGATTGTCTTTAATAAATTAGGAACGAAGGAAGTTGAAAGTATTGTCAACCGCCTTTTAGAAGAATTAAAAGACCGTTTGGAAGATGTAGATACCAAGGTGGAATTTGGTCAAGGTCTGGCTGCTTTTATTGCGGAAAAAGGCTACGACCCAGAATACGGAGCAAGACCTTTAGAACGGTCCATTCGGAAGTTAATTGAAGAACCTTTAACAGATAAGATTTTAGAGACTAACCAAGAAAAAAAGAGGTCCTTTAAACTCATTGTAGAGGGAGACCAAGTAAAAGTTAAAGAGGAAAAAGATGAAGAAAGCCAAGAGCCAGTACAAGTGTAAAGAGTGTGGATATGTCAGTGTTGGCTATTTAGGAAGGTGCCCTTCTTGTGGAGAATGGAATAGTTTCGAAGAAGAAATAGAGATAGAAGAAAGTAGCCCTAAGTCCAAGAGAAAGAGCTTAGGAGGATCCAAGGCAAAAAAACTTCAGGAAAGTAAGGGCAGCATAAGTAGCCGCCATGAAACCACCATCCAGGAGTTTAATCGAGTGTTAGGTGGTGGAGTGGTGAGAGACTCTGTGAGTATCTTAACGGCCCAACCAGGAGCAGGAAAAAGTACTCTTCTTTTACAAGTGTCTAAGGACTTTGCTGATAGCGGCCTTAAGGTCCTCTATGCCAGCGGAGAAGAAAGTTCTTCCCAAATTTACCAACGAGCCAAGAGGATTTTGTCAAGCATTCCAGAAAACATCTGGGTCGTATCGACAAATTCCCTGGAGCAAGTTCTAGAAGATGTGACAGAAATTGATCCAGATGTTATTGTTTTAGACTCTATTCAAACCTTTCAAACAGAAGAATTCACCTCAAGACCTGGAACTCCAACCCAAACCATGGCCTGTGCTAACAAGATGGTGGAACTAGCCAAAGGGTCTAGGCCCAGGATGGTCTTTATCGTCGGACAAATGACCAAGGATGATGAACTGGCAGGTGTTCGGTCCTTGGAGCATTTGGTAGATACCGTAATGGTCATTGAAGGAGAGTCAGGCGACCCCCTAAGAACCCTCTACACCACAAAAAACCGCTTTGGATCTACTGGAGAAATGGGATTTTTTTCCATGGAAGAAGAAGGGCTTCTCTCCATCGATAACCCCAGCGCCTATTTTATGACCAGGCGGCAGCCAGGGGAGGAAGTTCCTGGATCTGCTTTAACGGTTTTAAGGGAGGGGACTCGGCCTATCGTGGTAGAAGTAGAGGCTTTGGTGAGTCGGAGCTTTACTCCCTACCCCATGCGGATTGGGGAGTGTGTAAAAAAAGAACATCTCCAAACCCTGATTTCCATTTTGGAAGAAAGAGGAAAGCAAAGACTGACAGATAAAAATGTGGTAGTTAAGACGACAGGAAATATTTCCCTTCGAGAAACGGCTGCCAATCTGGCCCTGATTATGAGTGTTTATTCCAGCTTAAAAAATAAAGCGATTTCTGTCAACACGATTTTTCTAGCGGATGTAGGCTTAACTGGAGAGCTTAAGGTAATTCCTAATTTAGAAGCTAGGATCCAAGAAGCAAGTCGTATGGGTTTTGATGAAATTTATACAGCACCAGTATCAGACAAGTTAGAAAAAAAATACCAGCTTAAGACTCGGCGAGGTCTTGCAGATGTCCTTAAAGATTTTAATTAGATAAAAACCTCTAGAATACACTGACCCCCAAAAGTTGGACCAAGAAATCCAACCTTTGGGGGTTTTTAAATAGAAAGAAGAGTTGACAGATTAATTATACTATGGTATTGTAAATGTTTATTTTATTTTAAAAATGTGCTATACTATTATTAGGTTATTGTTGTGAAAATGGAGGTGTAGCATGTTTTCAGTTGGCGATAAGGTTGTTTATCCCATTCATGGTGCAGGAATTATTGAAGATATTGAGAAAAAAGAGGTGTTGGGGGAAACTCACGAGTATTACATACTTAAAATGCCTACGAATCAAATGAATGTCATGGTTCCTGTTTCTCAAATGAAGAAACTGGGTGTTCGAGAAATTTTGTCCAAGGAAGAAATGGACCAAGTTTATGAAATTTTCACTCAACCGGACGAAACCAAATTACCTAAAAACTGGAATCGGCGGTATCGCTATAACATGGATCGGATTAAAACTGGGGATATTGAAGAAATTGCCAAAGTTGTCCTCTGTCTTGAAAATCTAGACCATGAAAAAAGTTTATCCACTGGAGAAAGAAAGATGCTAAATAATGCAAAGCAAATTATCATCTCTGAAATGATTTTAGTCTATGGAAAAGATGAAGAAGAGCTTTCTGAATGGATAGACGATGCTATCTTCTCCGACTAATAACCATTTTACTTTAAGGAGGGAGTATGAATCAAAGCAAAAAATGGTTAGCGCTAATTTTTCGAATTTTATTTGCGCTACTAGGAGCTGGGGTTGGTACTCTAATAGCCGTTGGTATTCGGGAGTTTAAACTTTTTGTTCAAAGTCCTGTGCCACATCTTTCAGAAATTGTCACTGTTGGGTTAATTATTATCTTTGCACTTATTTTTTATTTTTTATATCCCAAGGCAGTGTGGCTATTAGAACAACTAATTGCTCTTATTGAAAAACAGTTGGCCGACATGCCTCTGTCTGACCTCTTGTTGGGTTTTACAGGGATTATCCTAGGGCTTCTCGTTGCTTTTCTAGTGTCGAGACCCATTGACAAAATTCCTTATGTTGGAGGAATTTTAAGTATTTTTCTTTACATTATTTTTGCCTATCTTGGGTATCATCTTTTGGGGCATCGAAAAGAAGAATTATCCAGTCGATTTACAGAGATGACTTTTCCAAAAATTGATAGTTTAAAACCCAAGTGGGAAAAAAATCAAGTTCCAAAGGTCTTGGATACCAGCGTTTTAATTGATGGGCGGATCTTAGATATTTCTAGGACAGGTTTTATTGAAGGACCCTTACTTGTTCCGGTTTTTGTCTTGGAAGAACTACAACATATTGCAGATTCTCAAGACGCTTCCAAAAGAGCCCGAGGCCGAAGAGGACTGGACATCTTAAAGCAGATGCAGGAGAATCCAGAGCCTAAGATTATTATATCGGAAAAGGATTACAAGGAAATACCAGAGGTGGATTCCAAGCTCTTAAAGCTGACAAAAGAAGTCAACGGGAAAATCATGACCAATGACTACAACTTAAACAAAGTAGCCGATGTGCAGGGAATGGAAGTCTTAAATATCAATGATCTTTCCAACGCCCTACGGCCTGTGGTTTTAAGTGGAGAAGAAATGGTTGTCACAATATTAAAAGGTGGAACCGAACACCACCAAGGGGTGGGCTACTTAGATGACGGCACCATGATTGTCGTGGAGAATGGTCGAAGCCTTATTGGAAAGACAATTACCGTTGTGGTAACCAGTATTTTACAAACATCTGCTGGTAAAATGATTTTTGCTAAACCAAAGGAATGATAACTATGTTGGAAAAATTTAAGGGAAAGCAAGTTTCTCTGCGACCTGTTCTAGAAGAAGATATTCCAGCCTTTGAAAGATTTATGAATGATTTTGAAGCAACTTTTTTTACAGGTTCCATGCCAGGGCTTTATACCCAGGCAGAAGAGAAAGACTATTTTAAACCCGCCGAAGATAAGCGGCAGTTTTCCGTACTTTTTAATGGAGAAGTAATTGGAATTATAGAACTCTTTGACATCGACTTTATCAACCGTACGGCTGTTTTAGGGATTATGATTGGCAAGGAGGAGGTCCGGTCTCGGGGCTTGGGCCAAGATATTATTAACCTAGCTCTGGACTATGGATTTTACCTTTTAAATCTAGAATCCATTGCCCTAACTTGCTATTCCTTTAACGCCAGGGCCCGAGCCCTCTATAAAAAGTGTGGCTTTAAAGAAATTGGCCACTGGAGAAAGTCTCGGTGTATTTTGGGAACCTATTACGACACCATCTACATGGATATTTTAAAAGAAGACCACAAGCCCTATGTCCTCTATCAACAAATGCAGGACACCATTAATAAGTATCAAAAGTAAATGCAAGACAGGTTAAGAAAGGTAAGATTTTCTTGGCCTGTCTTTTTACTTGCGAAAAACCGACAATTCATGTAGACTAACTATATAAATTATGGCTTTAATCATTTAAAGGAGGTACTATGAATTTAGGAATATTTGGAGCTACAGGTTTGGTGGGTCAAACTATGTTGGCTATTTTAGAAACAAGACCAGCATTCAAAGATGTGCAAGTGAAAGTATACGCCTCGAGTCGGTCAAAGGGACAAGAAATTCAATTTAGGGGACAAACCCTTGTTATAGAAGAATTAACAGAAGAAACTATTAAAAATTCTGGATTAGATTATGCCCTTTCTGCTTTAGATGCAGACTTAGCAGCCAAGTTCTTGCCTGTAGCAGCAGAAGCTGGAATTGTATGTATTGATAACTCTTCAAAGTTCAGAATGGATCCAGATAAGCCCCTAGTGGTACCAGAAATTAACTTAGATACCATTAAAGAAGGTGACAAAATTATTGCTAGCCCCAACTGTTCTACCATTCAATCTGTGATTCCCTTAAAACCCCTTTACGATGCCTTTGGGATTAAGCGGATTGTCTATTCTACCTATCAATCCACCTCAGGAAGTGGAGTTGGGGGTCTAAGAGACCTAGAAGAAGGCTTAAAGGGCAAAGAACCTACCACCTATCCCTATCCCATCGCCTTTAACCTCATCCCACACATCGATAAATTTCTAGAAAATGGTTATACAAAAGAAGAAATGAAGATGATAAATGAAACCCGTAAAATTTTGGGAGACGAGACCCTGGCTATTACCGCTACGGCAGTGCGGGTTCCTGTAAAATCAGCCCATGCTGTTTCCATTAATGTCGAAACCAAAAAACTCTTTAAAATGGAAGAAGTGTACAAGGTCTTGGAAGATTTTCCAGGCATTGTCCTAGAAGACGACCCTGCCCACAACATCTATCCCATGAACCTCTACACAGAAGGAAAAGATGAAGTTTACGTCGGTCGTATCCGTCGAGATGAATCAGTAGAAAATGGAATCAATCTCTGGTGTACAGCAGACAATATTCGTAAGGGAGCTGCTTTAAATACCATTCAAATTTTAGAAAAAGTGGCAAAACTAGGCTAGGAGGAAAGATGAAAATTGCAATTTTAGGCTATGGAACTGTCGGTAGAGGAACCTATGATATCATTCAAGCTAGACAAAAAGACTTTGAATCCCTAGGAGGCATCCAAGTGGCCAAAGTCCTCATGTTGGAAAAAGAAGTAGACCAATGTGGCCTAGACCCAGACCTGATTTGTACAGACTATCAAGAAATTTTAGAAGATGACACCATCACCTGCGTCGTGGAAGTAACTGGGGCCAAAGACCAAGGCTTTTTATTTATGAAAGAAGCCATAGAGAGAAAAAAACACCTAGTAACAGCCAATAAGGCAGTAGTAAGTCAACATCTAGAAGAGTTGACAGGCCTTGCCAACCGCTACGGCGTTCACTTTTTCTATGAAGCAGCCGTTGGAGGAGGAATCCCCCTTATTAGCCCATTAAAAGCCCAAGCCAAGATCAATACCATTGACTCCATTGAAGGGATTTTTAACGGAACCTGTAATTACATCCTATCCAAGATGTTAGACCAAGGCCTTCCCTATGGAGAAGCCCTAGAAAAAGCCCAAGACCTAGGTTATGCCGAAGCCGATCCAACAGACGATGTAGAGGGCTTTGATACCTTGCGGAAGCTCGTTATTGTGGCATCTCTAGCTTTAGGTTTTCCAGTTTTAGAAGAAGACGTCGCTCTAGAAGGAATCTCTTCTATAAAAGTCAGTGACATGGACTATCTAAAAGACCATGACTTAAAAATTAAGCTCTTAGCCAGCTTTAAAAAAGATGGGGACGATTATGGCTTAATTGTAGAGCCTGCTCTGATTGGGCGAAACCATCCCCTCTATGGAATTGATGGCGCCACCAACGCCGCAAGCCTTCATGGAAACTTTGTAGACCAACTGACCTTTATTGGCCCAGGAGCGGGAAAATATCCAACGGGGAACGCCGTTGTTTGTGACATCATGGACCTTTGTCGCTTGAAAGAAGAAAAAATAAACTTCACAAAGAGATTAAAGGGAAGCCAAAATGATATTAAGGCCCCCTATTATGTTTCGTTGGATTCTGACCAAAACTTGCCAAAAGATTGGATCGATTGGGAAGAAAGTGTTGATGGTGGAAAAAGAATCCGAACAAAAGAAATTTCCAGAGATGCCCTAGTGGGGACCATTGAAAATTTAAGAAAAGAAGGAGCAGACATATTTTTTGCTCGAATCCAATAAAAGCCCTTGGGCTTTTCATTCAATCGAATCGGCATGAGGGGCTAACCTTTGTGCCGATTTTTACATGTGAATTTTCCCTATAAAGTTCCAATAAATCCAAATGGTTTTTTTCTTTCATTTGACTAGGTTTAACTTTTAGGAAAAGATAGAGATTGTGGTGCCCCATAAAGTTGGAACTAATACCAGAGAGAATTTAACATCTATGATGATATTAGAAATAAGCTAGTAAATATGGGAATACCTAAAGAAGAAATAGCCTTTATCCACGAAGCA